>JASHRP010000751.1 GCA_030037375.1 Bryobacteraceae bacterium
TCGACCGCGGCCGACGTCCTCGAAAACCTCGCCGCTGAGTTCCCCATCGCCCGCAAGGTTCTGAACTTCCGCCAGACCGCGAAGCTCAAGGGAACATACGTCGATGCGTTGCCGGCGCTGATCGATCCGGAGACCGGCCGCCTGCACACCACGTTCAATCAGACCGGCGCGGCCACCGGCCGCCTCTCCTCCTCCGATCCGAATTTGCAGAACATCCCGATTCGAACGGCCGTGGGACGCGAGATCCGTGCCGCCTTTGTGCCCCAGCCCGGATGGAAGCTGATTGTGGCGGATTACTCGCAAATCGAGCTTCGCTTGCTGGCGCATTTCTCGCGCGATCCCGTGCTGGTCGAAGCGTTCCGCAATGGCGAAGACATTCACACGCGAACCGCCGCGGAGGTGTTGGGAGTGCCGCCGCTAATGATCACGCCGGAGCAACGCCGCAGCGCGAAAGCCGTCAACTTCGGCATCGTGTACGGGCAAACGCCCTTCGGCCTCGCGCAGACGCTGGGCATCGAGCGCAAGGAAGCGGAACTCTACATCCGCGCGTACTTCGAGCGCTACGCCGGAGTGCGGAGGTTCATCGACGCCACCATCGCCAAGGTCCGCAAGGACGGCGTCGTCGCCAGCATGTTCGGCCGCCGCCGCCCGATTCCCGACATGAACAGCCGCAATCCCAACGCCCGCAACTTCGCGGAGCGGACCGCGGTGAACACTCCTTTGCAGGGAACCGCGGCGGATCTGATCAAGCTGGCGATGATCCGAATCGACGAGAAGCTGCGCGGCATGCAAACGAAGATGCTGTTGCAGGTCCACGATGAGCTGGTCTTCGAAGCCCCGCCGAACGAAGCCGACGGCGTGCGCGCCATGGTGAAAACGGAGATGGAAGGGGTGGCCAAGCTCGATGTGCCGTTGCTGGTGGATGTGGGTGCCGGTGATAATTGGCGTGATGCGAAATAGGCGCTTCGCCGCACTTCCGGTTCTATGCCTGTGCCTCGCGGCGTGCTCGAAAAAACCGGAAAAAGTCGTCGTCCCCGAAGTCTATCGCGCGAAGTTTGAAACCACGCAGGGCGATTTCGTCGTCGAAGTCACGCGTGCCTGGTCTCCCCGCGGCGCGGACCGGTTCCATGAGTTGCTGCGGATGAACTACTTCGACCAAGGCCGCTTCTTCCGCGTGCTTCCGGGATTTATCGCCCAGTTCGGCGTGAACAAGGATTTCAAAGTTCACGACATTTGGCGCGAGTACATGATCCTGGACGATCCGCGGACGCAGAAGAACCTGCGCGGAACGCTGGCATTCGCGCAATCCGGCCCGAACACGCGCGCGACCGAAGTGTTCATCAACCTCGCCGACAACCCGATGCTCGACGATCAGGGTTTCGTTCCGTTCGCAAAGATCGTGGAAGGGATGGACGTGCCGGACAAATTTTATTCCGGCTATGGCGAGCTCGCGCCGCAAGGAAAAGGCCCCGATGCTGGGCGCGTGGAAGAGGAGGCCAACGAATATCTCGTGCCGCGCTTCCCGAACTTGGATTACATCAAGCGCGCGCGATTCGTCCAGTAGGGCGGCGGCGGTAAAATGGAAGGTCCCATGCACCGCCTGCTCCCCCTCCTTCTCGCGCCATCGCTGTTGCTCCTCTGCTCCTGCGGCAAATCCGCGCCCGCGAACGTGGCCGCGACCGTCAACGGCCGCGCGATCACTTATGCCGATCTCGACAAACTATACGAGACGAATTTCGGCGGCTCCAGTGACGGGAGCGGAAGCGGAGCGCAGCAGTTCCAGAGCGGACCGGTCTCCGGCGGCCATCCCGGCGACGATCAGGTGACCTTTCAGCGCATGCAGGTGCTGCGTACGCTGATCGACAACGAGATCATGTTGCAGCGCGCGGAAAAGGAAGGATTGCTCGCGGCGGACGCCGATGTTGAGGCGAAATTCGCCGAATTGCACGCGCCGTATACGCAAGAGGAGTTCCAGAAACAGCTCAACAGCCGCAAGATGACCGCCGAGGACCTGAAAACGCAGCTTCGCCGCGAGCTCAGCGTGGAAAAGCTGATCAACAAGGAAACCACTTCGCACATCACCATCACCGACGCCGAAATCACGGAGTTCTACAACGCGAACAAGAGCAACTTCAATCGCGCTGAGCCGATGATCCACATGGCGCAGATCCTGGTGACCCCGCAGCCCGATCCCAACGTCCGCAATCTGAAAAACGACAAGGCGCAGGATGAGACCCAAGCGCGCAAGAAAATCGACCGCTTGTATCAGCTTCTTCAGCAGGGCGAGGACTTTGCGATGCTTGCGCAGAACTACTCTGAGGACGCGAACTCTGTGCAGGCGGGCGGCGATCTGGGATTCATCGGCGAATCGGCGCTTGAAAAAGCCAATGCGGATTTGCGCAAAGCTGTTACGGCATTACAGCCAGGGCAGATCACGTCAGTGATCGCGTCGCCGGAGGGTTTTCGAATCTTGAAAGTGCTGAGCCGGGAACCGGCGGGCCAGCGCGACCTGAACGATCCCGCGGTGCAGCAGACCATCCGCGAGACGCTGATGAATCGCAAGGATCAATTGCTCAAAGAAGCGTACTACGAGACCGCGCGAAACGAAGCGAAGGTGGTGAACTATTTCTCGCAATCGATTTTGGCTGACCGGGATAAGAAGTAAGCGCTGTCGCGCTCCCTCGCCGTCTTACTTTTCGGGCGTTTTGGCCAGTTGTTGCTTCGCCCACACGCGCGCGGGATTGAGGCGCAGCGCGCTTTCAAGTTCCTTGCGCGCCTCCGCGTCGCGATTCGCTTTGCGCAACGCGAGCCCCAGCCACAGATGCGCTTCGGCCGACTTCGGATCGAGTTCGATCGCCTTTTGGAAATCCTTGATTGCGGCGTCGGCGCCGCCGCCAAGCGCGGCCGGCAAATAATAATTCCCCACGCCCCGGCTTAGATAGTTCTCCGCGGCCTTGGGATCCAGATCGATGGCTCGTTTCACTTCGTCTTGCGCGCAGTGGCCGTAACGCAAGCCCGAGATAACATTCGCCGGAATTGCCTGTCCGCACAGCGTTCCCAGCAGGCGATGGTACGCGGCAACGTCGGGTTTAAGCATGGTGGCGCGTTCCGCCGCTTTCATCCCGGCCTCCGCGGCCGCGCGGGCGGCATTCTTATCGCCGGTTTCCATCGCGACCTCGGCCAGATACGATTCAGTTAACGCGAAGTGGTACTGCGCCTGCACATCGTTGAGCTGCTTATCGGCCACCCCGGAAAGCTGTCCGGCCAAATGTTCCAGCGCGCCGCGATCCTGGGAATCCCGCGCTCGATTCAGTTCCTCCGGGTTGAATCCCGCGTTTTGCCAAAACGCGAACGTCAGTATCCAAACCTGCAGCGGCATGATCGACTTCATTTTAGCCGACGCCCGTGCTCAGGCCGCGCGGTAGGTGCCCAACACCCGCAAGTAATCCGCAAGCTCTCGCAAATGCCCAAGCGCGTGAACGACTTTTTCGTCGTCTTGACGGCCGATGAAATCGAGGTAGAACAAATACTCCCAAGGCTTGCCGCGCAGCGGGCGGGATTCCACCTTGACCAGATTCAGATCGCGCAACGCAAGCGCGCTCAAGGCTCGAAATAGCGCGCCGGGAACGTTGCGGATGGAGAAGACCAGTGACGTTTTCCACGGCCTTTTCCCCGAACCTTTGGGCGTTCGCGGTTTGGAATCGGCGGCTTCCAGAAGAAAGAAACGCGTGAAGTTTTGGCGATCGTCTTCGATTTCGCGCATCAATACGCGAGCGCCATAGATCTTGGCCGCAATCTCAGAGGCGATCGCCGCGCCTCCCGGCGGCCGTTTTTCCATGATCATCTTTACGCTGCCCGCGGTGTCGTAGAAAATTTCCGGGCGCATGGCCCTGTGGCGCGCGAAAAAATCGCGGCACTGGTTGAGCGCGACATCTTTCGAAAATACTTGGCGGACGTCGCGTAAGGCCAGCCCTGGCGGAGCGATCAGATTCATCGTGATTCGCACGTTGGTCTCCGCGGTAATCACGAAGTCATGTTTGATCAGGAGGTCGTAGTTTTCGTGTATGGAGCCGTGCAGCGTATTCTCGAACGGCACTGCGGCCGCGTCCACGCGCCCCTTCGCGAGCGCCGCGAACACCGAATCGAACCTGGGGCAAGGGATCGGCTCAGCGCCTGCCCCAAGGAATTGACGGATTGCCTGCTGGCTGAAAGCGCCCAGCTCTCCCTGAAATGCCACCTTCATTCCGGTCTTCCGGCTCATTCGGCCTTCACCTTGGGCGGGCCATCCCAACGGACTGCGTCTTCGGCGGGGAAGCCCAATAAGTCCATGACGCGATCCACGCTGTGATCGACCAATTCCGCGACGGTTTTCGGGTGGTGATAGAAGGCCGGTACGGGCGGAGCGAGAATCGCCCCCATTTCAGCCAGAGCGGCCATCGAGCGCAGATGCCCCAGGTGCAAGGGCGACTCACGCACCATCAGAATCAGCCGCCTCCGTTCTTTGAGCGTCACGTCAGCCGCCCGCACCATCAGGTTGGAGCTGATCCCGGAGGAAATGGCGGACATGGTGTGAATCGAGCACGGCGCGATCGCCATCCCGGAGCAAACGAAGGAGCCGCTCGCGAGCCGGCAACTGATATCTTCGGGCGAGTAGGTGCAATCCGCCAACGCGCGGAAATCGGCGGCGGATTTCCCCAATTCCAAGAACGCGGTCCTTTCACCGGATCGGGAGAGGATGAAATGGATCTCGGCGCCGGGCTGCGACCGCAGTTTTTCCAATAATCGCCATCCATAGATGGAACCGCTGGCGCCGGTAATGCCGACGATGAACCGATTTTTAGACGATGAATCGCGCAGACCCGTTTGGTCCTTCCCTTCAATGTTCCAAAATTAGCTCGGCTGCGGGCGAATTGTTCTGATTTCAGAACAAACTTGTTGCAGCCAGATAGTACCAGCCAGTATAATTCCCTCTAGGCAAGCGGGTTATCCATTGCGGCGCCTGCCCTTCGGAAATTCCGGCGAATCAAATCGCCCTCTCCAAATCTCCATCATGGAGGAAGCCGGTCAGAAACTCAAGCGCGTCCGGGAGCGCCTGCGCCTCAAGTTCAGGGACGTTGAGGAGGCCAGTTCCCGCATCGCCTCAGCTCACCAAAACGACGAGTTCACGGTCGCGCTCAGCCGCCTTGCTGACATCGAGAACAAGGGAACCACGCCGAGTATCTATCGCTTATATTCGCTCTGCGCGATCTACCGGATCGAGCTGGAGGAGGTGCTCTCCTGGTACGGAGTTTCCCTGGCTCACTTGCCCTCCGACGCCAACTTGATCGATTTGGCCCGGACCCACGCGGTAGGCTTTTCCGTGCGAGATGAGTTTGAGGTGCAGGTGCCAGTCGCTTTGGATCCAGGAATTGACCTGAGCAAAACGGAGTTCCTCAGCCGGATGATCCAGCGGTGGGGCAAGCTTCCTCTTACTCTATTGAATCGAATAGACTTGCGCAATCAGCGTTACGGACTGATCGGCACCGACGACTTCTTCATGTATCCCCTGATTTCGCCCGGCGCCCTGGTGGTGATCGATGACACTCGGCGGCGGATCGCCACAGGCGGCTGGGCTAGCGAGTTCGAGCGTCCTATCTATTTCCTCGAGCACCGCGATGGCTACGCCTGCGCGTGGTGTACGCTGCGCGAGGATCGGCTGGTATTGCAGCCTCATCCGGCCTCGCCCTGTGAGCCGGAATTCTACGCGTACCCGGATGAAATAGAAGTGCTTGGCCAAGTCACGGAGATTGCAATGACGATCGACCCGGCCAAGCGGCGGCGGCTCCGCGGGTAGCCTCGTCCAGTAAGTACTATACGTACTGTTCCAATTTCCGAAATTTCCTCCGCAGTGACAGCTCGGAACGTACTAAGGCCTTAACGTAGCCCTCTAAGGACATTTCCCTAGGGAGGTTCGAACTATGTTCAAAGCGTTATGCAGACTCGGCGGTCTGGCGTTGTCATGCGCGGTCGTGATTGATCATGCGGACGCTAGCATCGGATTCCCAGACCAGTGTTTCCCGTACTGTCAGCAGCTCGATCAGGAGTGCCAAGGTTGGTTTGGATCCTCCTGGTATTACTGTGGATACAACAACGGTTGGGTATACTGCTGCGGCGGCGAGTAGCCTGCCAGAAGAACTGGGGACGCGAAACCGCCGTGTGTATTCGCGTTCCCAGCTTTTCATGTTCACTTGGACTGAAACGAGGATCTGATATGAAACTTCGGAATTATCTTCCCTATCTCCTTGCGCTCGGTGCTCTTGCGGCGTTGATCGCGCTGTTTCCACCGTTCCAGGTCACCTGGCGGCGATTCTTCGAGGATTCGGCTCCTGTCTCGAAGAAGCTCGGATTCCTGTTGCGCGTCTATGCTCTGCCGTGCGCCATGTCCTTCTTCGCCATCCTGCTGTTCCAATTACAGGGACGCGTGGCGATGCTGGGTATCGCCCAATCTTCCGTATTTCTTATGGCCCTGCTCGGGTCCGGCTGCATGATGGCGGCGTTTCGCACCATGGTTAGCGGCGTGGGCGGAGTGCCCGGCTACGCCTTGGGCATGGCTCTGGGCTACACCTTGGTATCGCGAATCCACTCCATTCAGCCCACTGGACACATGCTGCTCGGAAAACCGATGGCGCGAATCGTATGGCGTGGCGAAATCGAGGCGCAGATGCTGGCTGCGGCTCGTCTTCAGGAACGTTCCGCGCCCGGCGGGTCCGGGCAGCGGAACGTTTCGAGCAATACCTCGAATTCGGCGAAAAACAGTTCCCTTTCGCTGGCTCGCGCCGACGCGGGAATGTAGTTTCGATAGTCCGGCACTTTGGCCCAATGATCGAGCACCACGGATCGAGGAACGCCTAAAGTGTCGAGGTGTCCCATCATATCCTGGTGCTTCTCCGCGAGCGGCAAGTTCAGCCATTCCTGGAATACCGCTTCGTGGCTAAGGCCGAGGGCCTTTCGGCTCTCCTCCCGGCCGAAGATCGAGGCGAATCCATGATGCCGGTAGGCGCCGGAATGCGGATCCCGCAGCGAGGTCAAATACGCCAACCTCCCGAAAACCGTGGGAATTCGGGAAAGCGTATTCTTGTACAAATCGGCCGAGGCCGACCGCTCCAATGTCGCCTTTGGCCGGAATTGCGGCACTTCGCAAGCTCCTTACGATTGTAAGGCAACTCGTATTCGAGACGCGATAGAAAATTTGCTCGGCCTGAAAGCCGCTTTCCATAACGCCTCGGTAAAGGAAATGATAGGCTTTAGAGTCATCGATGAACTTGGCGGATTTCGTACGCTGGAGCGAATACTGGGTTAGTGTGGTCGAAGCGGCGCTGCTGATCGAGCTTGCCTGGCTCGGACTTGCGGGACGATACGGTTGGCTAGCCGCATTTATGCTGAGCGGCGTCCTAGAGGTAATCTTCACGGCCGGCGCGTCGCCCCGTTCCCTGCGTTACGCCTACATCTACTTCGCCGGACAGGCCGCGAAGTCCATATTCGCGATCGCGCTATCGATTCAGCTCTGGCAACTGGCGCTGGCGGCATATCCGGCTCTCGCGCGATTCGGGCGACGGATACTTATCTATCTATTACTGGCGTCGCTGCTGGTCGCAACTGCGGGGTTACTATTCGAGCCGGCGCGCTCCGGTATTCACGTGTTCACGGCATTTCCGCACTATTTCAATGCCTTCGAGGGCGCGGTGGACTCCATGACGGTGATTTTCCTGATTGCGGCGGCGGCCTTTCTGCTGTGGTTTCCGGTGGAGGTTCCGCGGAACGTCGCCGTGTTTATGGGAGGATTCGTATTTTATTCGTTGCAGCGCCGCGTTGTCCTTTTTCTCGTCAACGCTTACCCGGGTTCCTCGCAGGCGCTGAGCGCTGTAACACTGATCCTTCAGCTTTGCGTCTTGATCTTCTGGATCGCCACCGCGCGGCGAAAGGGGGAAATCCTGAAGACGGTCACGGGTCATCGCTGGAATCCGGCGGAAACGGATCGTCTGCTGGGGCAGTTGGACGCAATTAATGCGCGCTTAGAGCAAATGGCTCGCTAAACGCTCCACGAAAAATCCCGGAATAATGCCCCTTGATTTCCGCGTTTTGGTTCAGTATTATGACCAAGACTCCGGAGGAAGTCTAGCGATGACGGAAACAATCGGCATTGCGGGAATCGAGTTTGCCGCCGCTGCTGCGGTTGCCGCGGCGATCGCATTGTGGATGCGTATAAATGACTACCGGAGAGCGTTTCGAAAGGCCGAACCGGCTAGTGAATACGCGCCGGCGCGATACCGCCCCATGGCGCGGCTGTTCAGCGGCGCCGATTCGGAATTTATGGCGCGATACGTGAGCTGTCCCAAGATTTCGGCGCAATGGCAGCGTGCCCAGCGCCGGATCGTCAGGCTGTACCTGAGGGAGCTGGCCGTCGACTTCCTCCGGATTCATCGCGAAGCGCGCGCGATGGCCGCCCACTCGCCGGAGCAATACGCGGACGTTATCCCCGCGCTGTTCCGTCAGCAAGCCGCTTTCTGGCGCGCGCTCATTTGGATTGAGCTGAGGCTGGCATTCGCGTTCGTGCCGGGGTTGAGGCTCTCTCGAATCAATCCCGAGCCGCTGCTTGGACCGCTCCAAGCGATACTTCGGGAGACCCGTCAAACAGCGTCTCTCGCCTGAAAAAGCGCTGGGCTAAGCACCGGACATCACGAAGGCCGGCTGCGCCTTCTCGGCGCGCGCTGATTTTGGCTAGACTGGAGAGGCATGCCCAAGATCTCTGACGTCATCGGCAGCGCGGCGGCGATTGCCAAGGGAATGAGCATCACCTTCAAGGAGATGATGCAGCCCACGCTGACCGAGGACTACCCGGAAGCTCCCGCCAAATTTCAGGAGCGGTTTCGCGGCGTTCACCAGTTGCAGCGCGACGAGAACGGCCTTGAAAAATGCGTGGCGTGCTTCCTTTGCGCCGCGGCCTGCCCCGCCGATTGCATCTACATCGAAGCGGCGGAAAACACCGACCAGTTGCGCATCAGCGGCGGAGAACGTTACGCCAAGGTTTACAACATCGACTACAACCGCTGTATCTTCTGTGGATTTTGCGTGGAGGCTTGCCCCACGGATGCAATCACGCACGGGCACGGCTTCGAAATCGCCAGCTACAATACCTCGACGCTGATTTACCGAAAAGAGCAAATGCTGGTTCCGATCCCGTCCGGGGCCCAATTTCCGCTGAAAGCCGAGCATCGGGACGAAGCCGACGCGCACTGAAGCGTGCCAATCGTCAGCCGCCAAGTTACTGGCTGCCCAGTTGATGTAGCATGGCGTAATCCGTGATTCTGCCCTCCACTTATTCCGGGGCGATTCTGTGCCTTGTCGTTTCCCTGCTATGTCTGGGGTCATGGGCCAACCTGCTTAAGGCTTCGGGGAAGTGGCGATATGAGCTGTTTTACCTCGACTTTTCACTAGGCGCCGGTTTGCTGGCGATTTTGGCTGCCACGACGTTGGGTTCGCTGAATTCGAAAGAGCTCACGTTTCAGGACAATCTCCTGATCGCCGGATATCGCAAGATGGCCTACGCCGCGGCGGCCGGCGCCGTGGCGAACGCAGCCAATTTATTGCTCGCCGGAGCGATTTCCGTATTGCCGCTCTCGGTGGCTTACCCGATCGCCGGCGGGGTGGGATTGGCGGTTGGCGTGGTATGGATGCTGTTTCCGCCTCAAGGTAACGTGGCGTTGTTGGTTGGAGGAGGGCTGGTCCTGCTTGTGGCCGTGGCGGTCGGCGCGATTACCTACGGAGCCTACGCGCGCAATCGAGCCAATACCGGTAAAATGCCGGTATCCAACCCCCGTGGGCTATCCCGCGGCAGCCCTACGAGGTCGAAGCCTGGGTCTGACAGTGGAATCGCGCTAAGTTTGATTAGCGGCGTGGCGCTTGGGATGGTACCGCCGCTCTTGAGCTTGAGCAGGACGGACCAGGATGGGCTCGCCGCTTACAGCGCCGGGCTGATCTTCGGTCTCGCCTTACTGGGCTCTACCGTGTTGTTTGCCCCGTTCTTCTTCGCGTTCCCCGTACGCGGTGAGCCGGTGCACGTCGCCGAATACCTGAAGGGATCGAAAATCCAACACTTGTCCGGCTTCCTGGCGGGCGCGTTATGGATCGCCGGATCGATTGCCGGATTTACTACTTGGGGAACCCTGTCCGCGATCCAAATTCATGACCAGCTCTCCGCGGCCTTGGTGGACGGTGCGCCGATTTTAGCCGCCTTGTGGGGATTGCTGGTGTGGCGGGAATTTCGTGGGAACGGCCGTGAATTGGCGCGGATGGCCGCGACGCTCATCCTGTGGGTCGCCGGCGCGTCCCTGCTGGCGATCGCCACCAGTTCCGGTCCAGGAAAATAGCGAAAAGAGGCCTGAGAATCTGCACGGATCCCCTCGATCGAACGTCAGCGCTTCTAGAGATGTTTCGTCAAGTTCCACTGGCCCTTGGGCTTATCGCCCTTGCCGCGCCCTGTTTCGCGGGTGAATTCGTCACCTTGAGCAACGGAATGAGCATGCACGTCGACCGGCACGAGGAGTCCGGTGGCGTAATTCGCCTGTATCGAGGGCAAACCGTGACCGAGCTCCCAAGCGCCTTGGCCGTCGGATTTGAGCCGGACGATGCACCTGCCCCGGCCGCGAACCCGGCGCCGGCAGTCTCTGCTTCGGGTACTGAAACGCCGGCGGTTCCTCAATCGATGCCCGCGCAACCGGCTCCGCCTCCCGGCGACCCGCGAACGATGGTCCGGGACGCTGCGGCCCGCGCGGGACTTCCGGCGGCGTTTGTCGAGAGCGTTGCTAAAACAGAGTCGAGCTTCAACCCCGCGGCAGTTTCCCCCAAGGGCGCGATCGGCGTGATGCAGCTTATGCCCGGCACTGCCAAAGCCTTAGGCGCGGAGCCGGCCGATCCGGCGCAGAATATCGACGCCGGGGCCCGGCTTCTGCGTGAGCTTCTGCTTAAATACGACGGCGATGTGGCCAAGGCGCTCGCCGCCTACAACGCGGGAGAGGCTGCGGTCGATCGCTATCAGGGCGTTCCGCCATACCCCGAGACGCAGCACTACATCAACACCGTCATTCGCGACTACTTGAAATCCGGCGGTCAGTAGCCTGCGTACAAGAGTTGATACCATCGGACGTGATGGGTCCGCAAAACGCTCCGCAAGGTCCCCCGAAGACGCCGATTCCGGGTGTGCAATGGCTGGTGGCCATAGGCTCCGGAAAGGGCGGCGTGGGGAAGACCACGGTTTCCGTCAACCTGGCGCTTGCATTGTGCAAGATGGGCCGCCGCGTGGGACTGCTCGACGCCGATGTTTACGGGCCGAACGTGCCGCTGATGATGGGGACGCGCGAGACGCCGCTCGGCAACGCCGAGAGCATCCGGCCCGTCGAGAAGTTCGGCGTGAAGCTCATGTCCATGGGCTTTCTCAATCCGGGAGACAAACCCTTGGTCTGGCGCGGTCCGATGCTGCACAGCGTGATCCAGCAGTTTCTTCGGCAGGTGCTTTGGGGCGATCTCGATTTTTTGATCATCGATCTGCCGCCGGGAACCGGCGATGTCGCTCTTTCGCTGATCCAAACCGCGCCCCTATCCGGCGCGGTGGTGGTGACCACGCCGTCGGACGTATCGCTCGAAGACGCGCGCAAAGCGATAAATATGTTTTCGCAGGTTCGCGTTCCGGTGCTCGGGCTGATCGAGAACATGAGCTACCTGGTGGTTCCGGGCAGCGGCGAACGGATCGACGTGTTCGGGCACGGCGGAGGCAAGCGCACCGCGGAGCAAATGGGTGTGCCCTTTCTGGGCGAGCTGGCGCTCGACCCGGAGGTGCGCATCGGCGGCGATAGCGGCAATCCCGTGGCCGCTCGGGAATCGGGCGACTCTCACGCGGTCCCGTTTCTCGATCTGGCCGCGCGTCTAGAAGAGGCTTGCCGCGGCGCGCGTACGCAGGCGCCTACGGTCACCGTCGAGGATTAATCGCCATGCGGCGAGTGATTTTGGTCGGAGCCGCGGCAATTGCGTTGAGCGTCGTGGCATTTTCGCGCCACCAGTTCTGGTTCGGAGTGTGCTTCGCCTTGCTTGGCGTTCTGCGTCTGGTGGGCGCGTGGTGGTCGCAAAAGCCGCGCGAAACCGAACCCGAAATCCGGCTCAATTTAGACGAACCGCCGGCCACCCGCAAAGGGCCGCCGGGGAGCTGATCTACCAACTTCCATCCCGATCCAAGCGGGCAAGCCGGCACAGGGCCGGCCCGGCCTGGGCCCGGCCTGAAGGAAGGAGCGTAACTGTGTGCGCCCGCCGGGTCAGGCTCCGTTGTGCCGGCGGCGACCGCTTTAAAATGGTCGCATGGAACTCCCTATTTACCAGGTGGACGCCTTTGCGAGCGCGGTCTTCAAGGGAAATCCAGCGGCGGTCTGTCCGCTGGACAAATGGTTGCCCGACCAGGTCTTGCAAGCCATCGCGGCAGAAAACAATCTATCCGAGACTGCGTACTACGTCCGGAAAGGCGGGCGCTACGGTCTACGCTGGTTCACGCCAACCATCGAAGTGGATCTGTGCGGGCACGCCACCCTCGCCACGGCTAGCGTGATCTTGGACGTCCGGCGCGAAACTACCGGGCCCGTGGTATCGTTCGATTCCCGCAGCGGTTCGTTATCCGTGGAGCGCAAAGGGAACCTGTACGCGCTGGATTTTCCCTCCCGTCCGGCGGGAGCGTGGGAAGCGCATCCGAATCTGCTCACGGGGTTGGGGGCAAAGCCCGCCTCGGTCCTGGCCGCCGACGATTATCTGTGCGTTTTCGAGAA
>JASHRP010000752.1 GCA_030037375.1 Bryobacteraceae bacterium
ACGGTTTGGTCTCTCACGGAGTTCCAATTATCCTGGGACGCGCAACGTCTAGAAATGTTAGCCGCAATGAGGGTCAAACGGACTGGTATTGCTCGTCGCTGACCTTTTCCATCCAGTCGACGACTTTGCCGTCGAGTCTCTCCTGAATCGCGATATGCGTCATTGCTGTCCTCGGCGTGGCTCCGTGCCAGTGCTTCTCGCCGGGCGCGAACCAAACCACATCGCCCGGCCGGATCTCCTCGACCGGTCCGCCTTCACGCTGAGCCCACCCGCAGCCCGCCGTCACGATAAGCGTTTGACCGAGCGGGTGCGTGTGCCATGCGGTCCTCGCGCCGGGCTCGAAAGTCACGCTCGCGCCTTGCACCAGCGCCGGATCGGGCGCTTGAAATAGCGGGTCGATCCGCACCGTTCCGGTGAACCATTCCTCGGGCCCTCTGGCGGAGGGTTGCGATCCGACTCGCGTGATCTTCATTTAGCGTTCCTTTCCAGCATCCTGACGCTGATTGTCTTCTTTCGGTCTCGCGAAAAACACGTGATATGAAACGGCGTCCCATGAGTTGTGAATGCCGATGAACAGGAAAAGAAGCGAAGCGCCTCCGACCGCGAACAGAGCCTCGCGGGTGTGCGTGCTCGCCACAACCGCCGATGCCGCCAGCACAACGTGCGCCACGAAAGGAATCACGGCATGGAACAGCCAGTCTTCGAATACCGGCCGATAACCGTTCTGTCTTCGCATGCGCCGCGCGACGTTCATTGAGTAAGCGGCTCCGATGAACCCGATCGCGCCCCAAATCGCCGCGACGAAGATGATCGTGTCCCAGGGAGCGCGCAAGAGCGCGGACAGTAGCAGCGCAGTGCAGAAATGAATGATGGTTGGCGTGGAATAAGTGGCGCCTGCCTCCGCCGAACGAATCGGCCTTTCGGCAATCAGCGTTAGCACGACGAACTGCAATCCGATGAGCGCGCCGGCCGCGGAGCCGACGATTCCGTAAAAGCTTTCCCATCTTGCGAACTCTGCCATGTCGCTTCTTAGACCGCGCTTGCGGAATGCGCCGATCGCCATTCGCCCGGAGACGTTCCTTCCCACTTGTGAAAGGCGCGGATGAAGGAGTTCGGGTCCTCGTAACCCAGCAGGTACGCCGTTTCATTCAGTTCGAGCGAGGACCGCGACAAGTAATGTTGCGCCATTTCCCGCCGCGCTTCTTCCATCAGGCTCTGGAATGTGATCCGCTCAGCGAGCAGGCGCCGTTGCAGCGTCCGCGCGCTGATCCGCAGTTCGCGAGCCACATCCTCCAAGCGCGGCCTTTGGCCCGCGAGAAACTTTTTCAGGATTCCTTTCAGTTGTTCTCTGAGCGAAGTATCGGAGACTTGTTGTCGCAGTTCGGCCTCGAGCTGCGGCGCAACCAATTCGAGAAGCTCGGCGTTGTGGGTAACAAATGGCCGGTCTATATCTTCGGCGCGGAACAGCAGCTTGTTGTGGCGCGCCTCGAATTTCACAGAGCACCCAAAATGATCCGAATAGAGACGGCGATGCGATTCGGGCCGGTTCAATTCCACGCGCAGCGGATGGATGCGCTGCCCGGTTCCGCGCCGTCCGATGGTCAGCACCCAGGCGAAACACATGTCGATCAAATTGTGAGGCTCCGGCTGCTCCGCCAGCAGCCACACGAATTCAACGGCGCATTCCTTCCCGCGCTCCAGAATTCGGATTTCTTCAGGACACGTCAGGCGCTTGTACCGGGCGATCCGCTTTAGCGCATCGCGAAACGACCGGCTGTAGAGCGCGGCAATTGCAGTTGGACTATACCGCTCGATCCGCTCCTCGCTCCCGAGTTTCAGGCCGATGGCCGGATCTTTGCTGATCGCATGAACGGCGCAGTGCAAGGCGAAAAATTCTTCGGTCGTCACCAACGCCTTGCCCTGGTCGAACAATCCCGACGGCAGCCCCGCTTGGCGCAGAACCGCGGCCGGAGGAACACCAAATTCCTCCAGCCGCTTTACAAGCGTGCCAGGAACCCGAAAGCGATCGGTCATGGGCTCAGATTACCGAAGCGATGCGTTGTCGATGACGAACCGGTATTTCACGTCGCCCTTCAGCATACGTTCGTAGGCTTCGTTGATCTGCTGAATCCGGATTTTCTCGATATCGGCAGTGATCCCTTTCTCGCCGCAGAAATCCAGCATCTCCTGCGTCTCGCGAATTCCGCCGATGGCCGAGCCAGCCAACTGACGCCGTCCCATGATCAGGTTGAACGCTGCGACCGACGCGGGTTGCTCAGGCGCGCCCACTAGCGTCATGGTTCCGTCGCGTCTCAGCAGTTGCAGATATGCGTTCAAATCGTGCGGCGCGGAGACTGCGTCCAGAATGAAATCGAAACTGCGGGCATGCTTCTGCATCGCCGCGGGATCGGTGGAAACGATGACCTCATCCGCGCCGAGCCTTACGGCGTCCGCCGTCTTCTTCGGCGAAGTCGTGAAGAGCGCGACATTCGCGCCGAATGCCTTCGCGAACTTCAGCCCCATGTGACCCAATCCGCCGAGCCCGACGATTCCGACCTTCTTGCCTTTGCCCGCTTTCCAGTGCCGCAGCGGCGAATAGGTTGTGATACCGGCGCAAAGCAGCGGCGCAGTGCCCGCCGGATCCAATCCGTTCG
>JASHRP010000753.1 GCA_030037375.1 Bryobacteraceae bacterium
GGTCGGATTCCTCGGACGGGCGAGGGGCTTCGCTGGAACGGAGATCACGCGTCTGTCCTCTTACGCGACGATCATTCTGTCCGTCACAACGATTTTCGGCTGCCTCGCACTGCCTCCCCTTGCCGAGCGTTACGGCCGGCGGCTGACGCTCGCGTTCTATTTTTTCCTGATGTTCGTTTCGATCGGGTTCGGCTTCGGCTACGCCTATTACTTCGAAAATCGCTCCCTCGAATGGTTTCTGATCAGCCTGACCGTACTCGGATTCGGCGGAGCGAATTTCACGATGTACTCGCTCTGGCTGCCTGAGCAATACCCGACCGTTTGCCGAGCCAGCGCCTTCGGATTCGCGACCTCCGTTGGCCGGTTCCTCGCCGCTGGGATCACGTTTCTCGAAGGCTGGCTGGTGAACCGCATGGACACGATCGGAACCCCTGTCGCGCTGACTGCGCTTTTCTTCCTGGCCGGCATCTTCCTGTTACCTTGGGGAGTGGAAACCACGGGACAACCTCTTCCTGAATGAATCTCCGCCAACTTTTCGATCTTTCGCTGGTGAACCGCCGCAGCGAAACCGCCCTGGAATGGCGCGGAACTGAATATACCTTCGGCGAAATCGACGCCCGTAGCAACCGCGTCGCGAACGCATTTCGGGCCTCAGGCTTGGTCCAAGGCGATCGCGTGTGCGTCTACCTGGCCAACTGCATCGAGCTCATCGATATTTATCTTGCCTGTGTCAAGCTAGGCCTGATCTTCGTTCCCATCAACATCCTGTATCGTGAGCGCGAGCTCTCGCATATTCTCCACGACGCCGAGCCCGCTCGCTACATCACCGAGGCCGAGCTGCCCGCGCTGATCGAAGCCGCCGAGCGGCAACCGGACACGCTGGATGCGCTCCCGCTGGAAGGAGACACGCCCGCGGCACTGGTCTACACCTCGGGAACCACGGGAGCCAGCAAAGGCGCGATTATCACCCACAATAATTTCGGGTCAAACGGCGTCACCCTGACCGGCTGCTGGCAGATCACGGATCGCGATCGCTTTCTGCTCGCGCTGCCGCTCTTTCATGTGCATGCGCTAGGCAACGGCCTGCACTGCTGGCTGGTATCGGGCTGCCGGATGCGCCTGCTCGAGCGTTTCGACCATCGCACGGCCGCGGACACGTTCCTCGACTTTCAGCCCTCATTATTCTTCGGCGTTCCGACGATGTACGTCCGCATGCTCGACATCCCGTCCGACATGGCACGCGAAATCGGTCAGCGGATGCGGCTGTTCGTTTCCGGATCGGCTCCGCTGCCCGCGCAAGTTTTGGAAGAGTTCCGCGAGAAATTCGGCCACACCATCCTCGAACGCTACGGCATGACCGAGACGATGATGAACATCTCAAATCCCTACGCCGGAGAACGCCGTCCGGGAAGCGTCGGATTCCCGCTGCCGGGCATCTCCGTTCGCATCGATCCAGAAACCGGCGAGCTGCATCTCAAAGGTCCTAACGTTTTCGCCGGCTACTGGCGGCGCGAAGAGGCAACGCGCGACGCCTTCGTAAACGGCCAGGTGGGCGGGTGGTTCAAAACCGGCGACATCGCGACACGCTCCGAAGACGGCTATTACACGCTTTGCGGCCGCGGTAGCGACCTCATCATTTCCGCCGGCTTCAACATCTATCCGCGAGAGATCGAGGAATTTCTCTCCAGCCAGCCCGAGATCGCCGAAGCAGCCGTAGTGGGCGAGTCCGACCGCCTCCGCGGCGAGATCCCGGTAGCTTACATCGTCGTAAACAACGGCCCGTGCGATCTGGCCGAAATCGAGGGCCGCTGCCGCGAGAAGCTTGCCTCCTTCAAAATCCCGCGCCGCTTCGAGATCGTCGACAAATTGCCGCGCAACGCGCTGGGGAAAGTGCAGAAGCATTTGTTGTGCACCGCGTCCTGATGGTGGCTTCGGAGGCCGCGCCGTTCGCGAAAAGTGGCGGGCTAGCCGACGTGCTCGGGTCACTGCCGGCCGCGCTCGCACGATTGGGCGAGAAGGTTGCGGTCGTGGTTCCGCGCTACCGCTCCGTGCCCCTTCCCGGCAGCCCGGCCCTCACCCTGCCGGTCCTCCTCGGCCCGCGGCGTTTCGACGTGGCAATCTATCAAACTGAGCGCCAAGGCGTCCGCTACTTTTTTGCCGATTGCCCGCCGCTCTATGACCGCCCCGCGCTGTACGGCGAATCCGGCGTCGATTACCCCGATAACCACATCCGCTTTGCCGTTCTGAACTGGGCGGCCATCGGCGTCGCTCGCTTTCTATTCCGTCCAACCGTCATTCACGCCCACGATTGGCAAACCGGATTGTTGTTCGTGTACCTCCGCGAGAACCTCGCATCCGACCCGACGTTTTTCGGAATCCGCTGCGTCTTCACCATTCACAACCTCGGCTACCAGGGAAATTTTCCTGCCACGGCCGCGGCCGATGTCGGCGTAAATCCCGGGCTTCTCCATCCCGAAGGATTGGAGTTCTTCGGCGGGCTGAGCTTCATGAAAGCCGGAATCGTATGGGCGGACGCAGTGAACACCGTCAGCCCGACCTACGCCCGGGAGATTCAGACTCCGGAGTTCGGCTTCGGCATGGACGGTCTGCTGCGCTCCCGCGCTTCCAAGCTCAGCGGCATCTTGAACGGCGTCGATTATCAGACATGGGATCCGGAAACCGATCAGTATCTGCCCACGCACTACTCAATGCTCGATCTTTCGGGCAAGCGAGAGTGCAAAAGGACCCTGCTCGAAGACGCAGGTTTGCCGCTCGATCTGGATCGCCCGGTGCTCGGCATCGTGTCGCGCTTCGCCGATCAAAAGGGTATGGACCTAGTTGTCGACGTCGCCTCGCGGGCGAACTCGCCGATGAAAAATGCGTTCCTCGTGGTCCTCGGCTCAGGCGATCCGGTGCTGGAGGCGGCGTTCCGCGATATGGCAAAAGTCCAGCCCGGCCGTGTCTCCGTCCGCATCGGCTACGACGATCAGTACGCCCATCGCATCGAAGCCGGCTCCGACATCTTCCTGATGCCGAGCCGCTATGAGCCCTGCGGCCTAAATCAAATCTACAGCCTCCGTTATGGAACGGTGCCGGTCGTGCGAGCCACCGGAGGGTTGCAGGACACCGTCGATCTCGATACCGGCTTCAAGTTCGCCGGGTATGCAGCAGCCGGATTAAGCGGGGCCATCGCGGCCGCTTTAGCCGCCTATGAGGATCGCCCGAAGTGGACTGAGCGCGTCCGCCGAGGCATGGCGAAGGACTTCTCCTGGGACGCCTCCGCGGCCGAGTACCAAAACCTCTACCGCCGGCCCCTTGCATCCAGCCGCCCAGTTTTCGCATCATAGGAAACGGAGTTTAAAAGACAAACTTATGGCCGGCGAAAACACACTGACCTTTACAGACGCTGCGTTCGATCAGGACGTGCTTAACTCGGAAGTCCCTGTTCTAGTGGACTTTTGGGCGCCCTGGTGCGGACCTTGCCGGGCCATGTCCCCGACCGTGGACGCGGTGGCGACGGAGTTCGCCGGCAAGATCAAGGTCGGGAAGCTGAATACAGACGACAATCCGGCGACGGCGATGCGCTACCAGATCCGCGGCATTCCGACCGTCCTGCTGTTCAAGGGCGGCCAGATCGTGGAGCAACGCGTGGGCGCAATGCCCAAGCCTGAGCTGATCAAGATGATCAGTGCGCACGCCGAGGCCGCCCCGGCTCCCGTGGCCAAGCCAGTCGAAAAGACCGCCTGACGCCGCTTAACCGCAGGCGTTTCCTTCTCGTTTCCGCAGCCGGAAGTATCTCTGCCGCCCCTGCGGATTCGCTTCTTCATCAATGGCAACGAATCGCCCGTGACACGGACGGGACCGTCGGTGCCGCAGCGCTTTGGCTGAATACAAGTCGAATCGTCGCGATGAACGGCGATGAACGCTTTCCCCTGGCGAGCGTGTGCAAGCTCCCGATGGCCATGAACATCATGGCGATGGTCGACGAAGGCAAGCTGTCGCTCGATCAGCGGATTGAAGTCCGAGAGGATGAAGTTTGGCCGGGAGTCAGCGATATCGCCAAGGAATGGCCCAAGCGCCGGAGTTGGCCGCTCGACGAGATGACCCGGCTGATGGTCGCTCACAGCGACAACACCGCGGTCGAAACTCTCTATCGTGTCGGCGGCGGGGCTTCCGCAATGGCAGCGCGATTCCGCCAATGGGGCCTCGATGGCATGCGCATCGACCGTAGCGAGCGCGAATGCGGGCGCGATCGCTCTGGCCCGACGCCTGAGGCAGCCTACCAGGCAACACTGAAATTTCTCACGGATCCTCGCGATACTGGGACGCCCAACGCTACGGTTCAACTACTGGCTCGGCTCTTCCGCGGAGAATTGCTCTCGAAGGCCAGCACGGATCGGGTGATCGCGTTCCTGAG
>JASHRP010000754.1 GCA_030037375.1 Bryobacteraceae bacterium
ACCAGGTCCGGATTGTCGATTCCACCATCACGCCCAATTTCCGAAAGCGAGTGCTGGAGGAACTCGACGACGCATTGTGCCTGGCCATCTCGCTGGTGACTGGGCCGATGATCAAGGAGACGGTCCAGATCGCGCGGGATGCCAAGAAGCTTTACCCCGAGAAGCCGGTGATCCTAGGCGGGTGGCATCCATCCTTACTTCCGGATCAAACGCTGGCGGCAGAGTACGTGGACGTGGTGGTAAAAGGGCAGGGCGAGGACGCGATGCTCGAAATTGTCGAGCGAATCGCGGCGGGTGATTCCCTGCGCGGCGTGGAGGGGGTTGGATACAAGGAAGACGGCCGTCTGGTTTTCAACCCTCCGCGCGCCTTGAAGCCGATTCGCGAGCTGCCGCCGAAGGCCTACCATCTGGCTGATTTCGACGCTTACGAACGGGTCTGCGGCCGGCGCTGGGCGATGTATACGTCGAGCCTGGCTTGCCCATACAACTGCGGCTACTGCACCAATGACGGCGTATACGGCCGCAAGTGGAACGCGCTCGATCCGGAGCAGGTGGTCGAAGAGACCACGGATCTGGTGTCGCGGTACGGGCTGAAGCTGCTGTGGATCGTTGATGACAACTTCCTGGTCGACCGGGAACGGGCGCTGGGCATCGCGGAAGGCTTGGTCGAACGCGGGGTCAAGTTCGATTGGAGCATCCAATCGTCTACCAATTTGGTTTGCCGCTTCAGCGTGGACGAGCTGAAGTTGCTCAAACGCGCGGGGCTCTCCCAAGTTTCGCAAGGCGCCGATTCCGGGTCGCTGAAGGTGATGAAGCTGATGGACAAGACGTTCCAGAAGCTGGAGACCATCCATGAAGCGGCGTCGAAACTGACTGCGGCGGGCATTCGGCCATCGTTCAATATGATTTTCGGTTACCCGGGCGAGGGCGAAGCCGAGCGGCGTGAATCGATCCAGCTCATCATGGACGTCTGCCGACGGTATCCTGGCGCAGAGTTTTGGACGAATATTTTTACTCCGTACCCGGGCGCGCCCATCATGAAGCGGGCGTTCGAGCTGGGGATCGACGTTCCCAAGAGCCTGGAGGGATGGGTAGATTTTTTCCCGCGCTATACGGTTTTGCCGTGGCTCAAGGGGCGCACGCACCGGAACGTGCAGACCATGCGCGAGTATCTGCGCGTGGCCTTCAATCGCGTGCCGATCGGAATCCGCAAGAAGAATGCAGTGCAGCGGGCGGTTCACGGGATGATCAGTGTGCCCGCGCGCTGGCGTCTGGATCATGACGTTTATTCATTCCCGTTTGAGCTATGGCTCAAGGATACGGTGAATCGATGGGTGGAACCGCCGAAAGCGAAAGTTGACGCACACCGCCTGGAAGCCGAGGCGGTAACGTGCTAGCAGCAGCCTCCAGGTCGCGGAAGGTAATCCTGTTCTCGCCCCCGTATGCGGGGAAGGTGCTCGGTCCGCCTCTGGGATTACTCAGCTTGGCGGCGTCACTGCGCGACTCGGGCTACGCGCCCGTGATCATTGATGGCGCGCTCGACCGGGCTTATCTGAAGACAATCGCGGGGCACGCGAACGATTGTTTATGTTTTGGAGTCTCTCTGCTCACGGGACCGATGATTCGCGACGCGATCGAGGCGAGCAAGCACTTTCGATCCCTACGCCCGGATGCGCCGATCATATTCGGCGGCTGGCATCCGAGCCTTCGAACGGCGGAAACATTGCGCGAGGATTTCGTGGATGTCGTGGTGCGGCATCAGGGCGAGCGAACGCTGGTCGAGATTCTTCAAAGGTTCGAAGCTGGCCAAGAACTAGATCTGGTCGCCGGCTGCTGGTTCAAACGCAACGGCCAGATTCGCATGAATCCGGACCGGCCAACCACTCCGATTTCAGAGTTGCCCGCGCCCGCCTACGACCTGGCCGATTTTGCTGCATACGAACGGTCCAGCGGGCAGCGCAAGCTCCCCTACGCCACCAGCATCGGCTGCCCGTATGCGTGCAACTACTGCACGGACATGGTGTTCTACAACCGGCGATTCAACGCCTACGGCGCCGAACGCGCCGCCGAGGAGATGGTCCGGCTCACGGAACGTTATCGCCTGACGGACATTGCGCTGGTCGATTCCAACTTCCTGGTCGACGTGCATCGCGCGGCTGCGATAGCCGAAGCGCTGGTGCGCCTCGGCGCCAAGTTTCATTGGTCCTTCCAAGCCTCCACTGATTTGCTCTGCCGCATGACAGACGAGCAAGTCGAACTTTTGGCTGCGGCCGGAGTGAGTCACATTGGGTTCGGTACGGAATCCGCTTCGGCGGAGGTGCTGGAAAAAATGAACAAGCGTCACCAGCGCATTCCCGACATCGCCGAAGCAGCTCGAAAGTGCGCGCGCGCCGGAATCCGCGTCACGTTGAACCTGATCTTTGCCTATCCGGGCGAGGAGGAGCAGGACCGGCGTGAAACCCTGCGGGTGATGGGCGAAATCGGCACGCGCTATAGCAACGTCACGTTTTCCCCCAATGTATTTACTCCGTATCCTGGCATTCCGATTTGGCTGGAGCTGACCGAACTCGGGCTTCGCGAGCCGCAAACGCTGGCCGAATGGGCCGACATCGATCTCGGGGCGAGCAAGCTGCCTTGGCTGCAAGGCCGGCCATTCTTTGAGTTGCGGCGCGGCATCGCGTACTTTCTGCTGGCTAATGAGGTGAACAAGGCGGGTCTGCGCGCCCGGTCGGAGATTCTGCGGCGCGTATTGTCTTTGGTTCGACGACCCTTGCACTGGCGCCTGCGCAACTATTTTTTCGCGCTGCCCTGGGAGCTTTGGCTTTCGATGGCGAGAAGGTGGCTGGTGATGCGACGGTCCCTTCTCACGGGGCAATCGCTAAGCCGGGAATTGAGCGGGGAAGCGTAAGTTTATGGCCGAAGTTTTGTTAACGCACAGCAATCACGTCTATTCCGACCCGAAGCAGGTGTCGAAGATGCAGCCTTATCCGCCGCTGCAAACGCTTCTGGCTGCTGCCGTGTTGGAGCAGAATGGGATCTCGGTTGGCTTGTTTGATCCCGCGCTTGAAGACTCGCCGCACGACGCCTTTGTTGCCACGTTGGAGACGCATCGGCCACGCTTGGTTATCGTCTGCGAAGACGATTTCAATTTCCTCTCGAAAATGTGCTTGGCCCGCAATCGGGAGTTCGCATTCCGGATGGCGCGAACAGCGAAGGATTTCGGAATCGAGGCGGTTGTTCACGGATCGGACGCCTCGGATAACGTATCCGCATACTTGGCCTCTGGGTTCGGCGCGGTAGCCGTGGGCGAGCCCGAGGGAACGCTGCTCGAGTTGGCGCAAGATCGTCCGCGAGGCGCGATTGCCGGCTTGGCCCATCGGTGCGAGCTCGGCCTGCACTATAACGCGCCGCGCCAATTGCGGTCCGATCTTGACGCTCTCCCGATGCCTGCATGGCATCTGGCCGACATGGATCGATACCGCCAGGCCTGGGTCCGCGCGCATGGCTATTTTTCGCTCAATCTCGCCTCCAGCCGCGGCTGCCCTTACCGCTGCAATTGGTGTGCAAAGCCGATCTACGGAGGCAACTATCACGCGCATTCGCCGCAGCGCGTCGCCGCGGAGATGCTGGAGCTGAAGCGGCGATTCCAGCCGGATCACATCTGGTTCGCGGATGATATTTTCGCTTTGTCTCCGAGGTGGACGCGCCAGTTCGCCGACGCGGTGGAACGAAACGGAGCATGGACGCCGTTCAAGATGCAGTCCCGCTGCGACCTGATGACTCGCGATACGGTGGTGGCCCTGCGCCGCGGCGGGTGCGAGGAGATTTGGATGGGCGCGGAGTCCGGATCGCAGCGCATCCTGGATGCGATGGATAAGGATATTCGCGTGGAAGAGATTTATGCGGCTCGCGAGAATCTGCGCGCCAACGGTATTCGCGCCTGTTTCTTCCTTCAGTTCGGTTATCCCGGCGAAACTTGGGGCGATATTGAAGATACCATTCGCATGTTGCGAGAGACCGCGCCCGACGACGTCGGTGTTTCGGTTTCTTATCCTCTGCCGGGTACGAAGTTTCACCAGATCGTCGGCGCGAAGATTGGATCGAAGGCGAATTGGCGGGACAGCGCGGATGTATCGATGATCTTTCGCGGCGAGTTCTCGACTGCATTTTATCGCGCCCTCGCCGGCGCCATTCACGCGGAGGTGCGTGGCGGCACCTCTTTCGAGGCGTGGGAAAGAGTCCACGAACTTCGCGGCCTGGATCGGGTGGAAACCGCAGTGGCGTGATGCGGCTGCTTCTCACCCACGCCTATTTCCTCGCGGAGGACGCGAAGGAACAACGGATCATGAAGCCGTATCCGCCGTTGGGCCTGCTGTATCTGTCCTCGCACCTTCGCGCCCGGGGATTCGAATGCGACATTTACGATTCCACATTCGGCAGTCGTGAGGAGCTATTTCGTCTGCTCGAAGACGGCCCTCCCGGAGCGCTGGGCATCTACGTCAACCTAATGACGCGGGCAAACGCCCTGGCGATCGCCGAGCGCGCTCGCGCTGCCGGATGGGTGGTGATGCTGGGCGGGCCTGAGCCATCGAATTACGCTCGCGAGTATTTGAACGCCGGAGCCGATCTAATCGTCGCGGGCGAAGGAGAGCTTGCAGTCGAAAAGCTGATGCGCGCGAATTTCGATCGGGCTGCGTGGCACGCGATTCCCGGACTGATTTTCCAGGAGTCGAACGGTGCGCTCATCGAGACTGGCCTCGCCGAGCTTCTTCCGAACCTTGACGCACAGCCGTGGCCTGACCGGGAGCGCATCGATATCTCGAAATATCTCCAGACTTGGCGCACACACCACGGAATGAGTTCTGTTTCGGTGATTACAGCGCGCGGATGCCCCTACCGGTGCAATTGGTGCAGCCACTCCGTCTATGGACACACGCATCGCCGACGCTCGGCGCATTATGTCGTCGATGAAATCGAGTGGGCGCTCAAGCGTTATAACCCGGAGATGCTTTGGATCGCCGACGACGTGTTCACGATTCATCACGGCTGGCTCGCGACGTACGCCGGCGAGATGAAGCGCCGGGGAATTCGCATTCCGTTCGAGTGCATCACCCGCGCGGACCGGCTGAATGAGCGCGCGGCGGAACTGCTTGCGGAGCTCGGCTGCATGCGTGTGTGGATCGGCTCAGAGAGCGGCTCACAGCGCATTCTGGACGCTATGGAACGCGGAGTGACTGTGGAACAGGTGCAGCGCGCAGTGGCGCTCGCGAAACA
>JASHRP010000085.1 GCA_030037375.1 Bryobacteraceae bacterium
TCCGCGTCCGTGATCTCCGTCTTCCGGAATCTCGGCATGATATCCACGCCTTTGCGCACGGCCGATTGAATCATCTGCGGCGTCAGGTTCTGGCGCTGCTCCAGTACCGCGGGATTTACACCATGCGCCGCCGCGGCAGTCGTGCCCGGCTTGCCGAGCCCAGTTCCGTGGCACGGCGTGCACCACTTCTGATAGACCTCGCGTCCGTGTTCGGCCGAGGCTTGGTCTGCCGCGGATGCCGAGGTCGCGATCGGCGACAGCAGCGTAATCACCAGCAACACCCTCCTCATGCTCGACCCTTTCTCATACTCTTCGGCCAAATACCGCTCTTACCCGGCGCCAGAATGCCGTTGGGATCGAGCGCATCTTTAATAGTCTCGTGCAGCCGCAGTAGCGCGTGATTATTGAACGAGTACGTGTTGGCCACATCGTCCATGAACGCCAGGTGAGTGCGATATTCGCCCCAGCCATGCTCGGCCCCGAGCTGCACCAGGCGCTTGAATGCCGACCGCATCTTCTGATTTTTTTCCACGTCGTGCTCGATCGGGAGAATGAACAGGAAAAAGAAAGAGCGCGGATAGTAAGTTCCGGCGGGAACCACGCCCACGTTATCGATGCCCATCTCTTGAAAAACCTTGTCGAACACGTCCATCACCTCGAAAACGGCCTCGCCGGTCATCGGCGTGATCGGCGACAAACCGATGTGCCCCAAGCTGTTCGGCGGGAGCGAAGAAAAGATCGCGAGACTCGGCACGCCGAGCGGCACCGTGTTCGAAACTTTCGCCAAATCCTCCGGGCTCGGAGGCAGCTTGTTCGTCGCGCCATCGCGAAACTGCACGCCCGGGATCGCCGAAAATTTCCGCTTGGCGAAGGCCCATTGCGCGGGCACCACCTCGGCGGGGCCGTAAAAAGGCAGCTCGATGCTCCAATACGGCAGGTTCTTGCGCTTCAGATAATCTTCTAGATCCGCATTGGTCGCTCCGCCCGGCTTGGCCCGAAGCGCGACCAATTCCGCATCGCGCGCCTGCGCCGTCACCGAGCTGGACACCCTGGTCGTCCCCAGCACGATGTTCGAATTCATCAGGTAGGACAGCGTGTCGACCATCGGAATCAGATCATCGTGCTTGGGCACGCTCACCGTGCCGCTGAAACGCATTTCCGGCATCGGGTAAAGCCACACGCCCATCTTGGTGACGATTCCGAAATTCGACTGCGTAAACATCCCATCCACGTACGGCCCGAAGCCATACTTGTACTGCTGCCAGGTCTTCGAATTGGGAAGCGCGCCCATTCCGGTGCGCACCACGTCGCCGTTGGCCAGCACCACCTCCATGCCGCACAGCGTGGAGAAATGATCGCGCAGTGGAGTGTGTCCGCCTCCGCGATCCAGCGTATTGCCCACCGGACTTCCCCAACCCGGATCGGGAGCATCGATGAACACGTTCAGCCCGCGTTCCTGCGTGTACCGGTAGAGGTCGAAGTAGCTCACGCCCGGCTCGACCAGCGCGTAATGGTTCCGGTCATTCACTTCGAGTATGCGGTTCATGCGCTTCAGATCGAGCACCACTGAGCCCGACAGCCGCGGCGCGGACCCGCCGTACGCCAGATTCTTGCCGGTCGAGACCGTCCACAGCGGAACCTTGTACTTATTGGCGATGCGAACGATTTGCTGAATCTGTTCGACACCGTCCGGAGCCACGGCGGCCGATGGAACGGGATCTTCGGGCTCATGCCAGAACGGCGAATAGGAATCGCGATACAGCTCGACGTCTTCGTCGGAGGAAAAGACCCACTCTTTGCCGACGACTCCTTCAAACTGGCGAAGGACGGTCTGGAAATCCTTGGCGCTGACACCCGGAGGAAGCGGCATCGTTCCAAATGCTCCTGAATCGGCCAGTATACACTGGGAGGCCGTCGAAGCCGCACTGCTCAGGGCTATATAATCGGAAGGCGTTTCAAAATATGGCGAGCCGCCGAGCATTTCTGAAAGCCGCCGCGGGAGCCTGTGCCACGGGCGCCATCATCCGCCCAAGTTGGGCGCACGGCATCGCGGTTCCGCATTACTACAAGGTCGTCTTCGATGAACGCTTCGAAGACGCGTGTGCGTTTGCCTCTGACGCCTCTGCTCGCCGCATACCCACTGCCGCAATTCGCGGCGATATCACTAGCCTGTTTTATAACGACCTCGATCTCCGCTGGAAACAAGGTCCCGTTTCGCTGGCTGGCTACACCACCGCGGCGTCACTCTTCTGTCTCGATCTGCTCGCACGAGATCGCGGCATGCGCGTGCGGCATTGTGTCGCGCAGCCCGTGGAGGCGGCTCTCAGCGTCCTTGATGGCGCGCAGCCAATGCAATGCGCCTTGCGGATGCCATCAAAGGACCCCTCCGCTCTGATCTTCTGGATCATCGCGCCGAACTACCACGCTGCGGGAATTCGGCCCGGATCTCCGATCGGCTTCGCTTAAAAACAGCGGCGGCTCCGCCTCAGTCGAGACGATCGTTCCGCGCCCAGCCGCGCTGCTCGATCCTGCGGTCGCTTTGCGCCGTGGAGATGCGGAAGAAGCCCTATTCATTCCGCAGAGCCTGAACGGGCTGTACTTGTGAAGCTCGTCTGGCCGGGATGTACGCGGCGGCGCCGGCGGCGGCCAGCAGAGTCGCGATGGCGGCGGCGATGGTAGCGGGATCGGCGGGCTTGACCCCGAACAGGAACGATTCGACCCAGCGCGTGAATCCGAGGGATGCGGCCACACCGGCGATCAAGCCAATCGACGCCACGGCGGCCACCTGCCGCATGACCAGCCAGATCACTTGAGAACGTTCCGCGCCCAACGCGACACGGATGCCAATTTCGCCGGTCCTCCTGGCGACATTGTGCGCGATCGTACCGTAAAGCCCGACGCAGGCGATGACCAGAGCAAGGATTGCGAAGGCGGTGCAGAGCCGGGCGAACATGGCTTCGCCGGTCATGGTTTGATCGATCATCGCAGCCTGGGTCGTCAGGCCATTGATGGGGATGCGCGGGTCGGCTTGGCGGACCATCTCGCGAACCGCGCCGCTCAGAGCCAGAGGATCGCCGTTAGCACGCAAAGCGTAGGTAGCTTCCTCGGGCGGAATATAGAGATTCTGCCAGAAAGACATGTACACGGTAGGCGGAAACTCCCCCTTGAGCTGGCCATAGCGCGCGTTCTTAGCCACACCGACGACCTCCATCTGTTGGCGGATGCCGTTCGTCACCAACACGATTTGCTGCCCCATGGGATTTCTATCGCCCAGGTTCTCCTTGACCCATTCTTCGTTGACGATCGCGACCGGAGCGGAGCCGGGACGATCGCGCTCATCGAACTCGCGGCCCGCGAGGATGGGAATTTGCATGGTCGCAAAGAACCGCGGCCCGGCGGTTAAGACGTGGGTGTCGTGCCCGTCGCCGAAGGTTCCATGGCCGTCGGCCGCGTGCTCCGGCACGGCTGCTCCCAGCGGCACAACCGGCGAGCTCCATGTTCCTTCGCTCACCATTGGAGAATTGGAAATCGTAGCGCTGCGCACTCCTGGGATGGAGGCGAGGCGTTGCTGAAGCCCGGCATAGAACGTGGTCAATTCCGGATCACGATGCCCGGCCTGGCGCGCGTTGATCTTGAAAAGCAGAATCTGTTCCCGGTTGAAGCCGAGTTCCACCGACTGCAGATTCAGAAGTGTTCGAGCGAACAATCCTGCGCCAATCAGTAAGAGGGCCGAGAGGGCAATCTGAACGCCGATCAGCGCCTGGCTAAGCGTCAGGCGGAATAGGCGCGGGCGCGAGCCCTGCTGATCCAAAGCGCCTCCGCGAAGCGACGGCATCACGTCGACGCGCGCCGCATCGAGAGCCGGCGCGAGTCCGAAGAGCAGTCCCGTAAGCAGGGAGACCGCCGCGGCGACGGCGAAAACCGGCCAGTTCAGCTCGGCATGGAGCGGGAAGGCCCTGGGGCCGTTCTCGAGCGCCAAGGTCAGAAACCGGATTCCGGCGATGGCGAACAAAACTCCGGTCAAGCCGCCTAGCATGGACAACAGAACGCTTTCGGTGAGAAGCTGGCGGATCACCCGTCCTTTTCCCGCGCCGATGCCGAGCCGGACGGCCATTTCACGGCGGCGGGAGACGGACCGCGCCAGCAGCAGGTTCGCGATGTTGGCGCAGGCGATGGCGAGAATGAGCGCGACCATGACCCACAGCAGGACGAAAGGCTCCGAGTAAATCTGCCGCAACGTGTCGATGCCGTTTCCTCCGCCCGTCAGACGCAGCTCAGGCAGGTGATTGCGCTCCGCATCGGTGGAAGCGGTCGTTTGCACCCAGGTATGGAAAATCGTCGCGAGTTGCGCTTGCGCCTGGCTGGGTGCGACTCCGGGGAGCAACCGCCCCATCATTTCGATCCAATAGTCGTTGCCGTTGAGATACCGCCGCCCGCCTCCGCGCGCGTATCGATTGGGGTCGATAAGCATGTTCGCGTGCACCGGCACGAAGAACTTGGCTGCGAAGGATGGATCGATTCCATCGAAGCCTGAGGGGGCCACGCCGACCACCGTAAATGGAATGTTGTTGACAATGATGGATTGGCCCAAGGCTGCTGTGGCGTGTCCGAATCGAGCCTCACCGAAGCCGTAGCTCAGCACCACAACGGCGGATGCGCCGGCGCGGTCGTCGTCGGAATTTAGAACCCGCCCGGCAGCCGGCGCGAGGCCGAGGCCGCGGAAGAAATCGCCCGAGACGTACTCGCCTGCGGCGATCTCTGCCTGGCCGCGAATCAGAAGATTGAGATTGCGCGTGGGGAGATAGGCGAACAGGCTGGAGAAAACGTTCTGCTGCCGCTCAAACGCTTCGAAGGCAGGGTAGGGAAAAATTCTCGAGTCTAATCCGTACTTCAGGTCGGAAGAAACGCTGCCGCTGCCGCCGTGAAACACCGTGTCCTCGGTCACCGGATTGTGCCAGTTGAGCACCACCAATCTGTGAGGCTCCGCGACGGGAAGAGATCGCAGCAGGAGGGCATCGAGGAAACTAAAAATCGCCGCGTTCGCTCCGATTCCCAAGGCGAGCGATAACACGGCCATGGCCGTGAATGCCGGATTGCGGCGCATGCCGCGCAGAGCGTAGCGGCAGTCTTGCCCGAGGTGATCGAACCAAGTCCAGCTCCAAGCCGCGCGCGTCTCTTCGCGAACCAGACCCGCATTGCCGAGGTCTCGCTGCGCCGCGCGTGCGGCATCTTCGCGCGACGCGCCTTCCTCCCTGCGCTCCTCCGCCGTCTCTTCAAGATGGAAGCGGATTTCCGCATCGAGGTCTTCCTCGCGGCTGCGGCGGCGGAACATCCAGCCCAACTTTCGAAGGAGAGTGGTCATCATCGGGCCTCCTTGGGAACAGGATTGAGGACGAGTCCCATGGCGCGGGAGAACCTCTCCCATCGCGATTGCTCCGCGGCGAGGTGTTTCCTGCCCGGCGCGGTCAAGCGGTAGTAGCGAGCCCGTTTCCCTTTATCCGACAGATCCCATGACGCAGTCACCCACCCCTTGGCTTCCAGTCTATGGAGCGCGGGGTACAACGAGCCGGTCTCCACCTGCAGGACCTCTTCGGAGCTCTGCCGGATGTGTTTCGAGATGGCGTGGCCATGCGCGCGCCCGCTGGCAAGCGTGCGGAGAATCAGGATGTCTAGCGTTCCCTGGAGGAGTTCCTGTCTTTCTTGCATTCTGTAGATATACTACTCTATATTGAGTAGATTGTCTACGTGATAATGAACTCACGTCCTAACCGAACCTGCCACCGCTCTACGCTCCGAATAATCGCCTCGCGCTCACCGGGGGCCGGCGCCGGCATGGAACTTCCTAGTCATTGCCGGCGTCAAAGGCCAAGAGGAGTGGAGGCATGAAATCCGTAATTGAGGCGTGCCTAATAGTCGGATCGATCATGATCGCTGGCGCGCGAGCTCTCAATTCCCAGGAGTCAGCGCTTAAGCAAGGTATCTCCCTTGAGATGCCGGTCGCCGGTCACGCAG
>JASHRP010000755.1 GCA_030037375.1 Bryobacteraceae bacterium
TACCAAGACGCCGCGCATCGCGATTGGCCCACGTCTTACTACGGCCCGCATAGCGGAGCCGCGCTCGCAATCAAAGCTCTGCATCTAAAAGCCCTGCCCTTGCCCAGGCGCATCGCCGTCGTCGGCCTCGGAACCGGCACGCTTGCGGCCTGGGGAAAGGCGGGCGACGAGTTTCGTTTCTACGAAATCAATCCGGATGTCATTGCCATCGCCAACAACTGGTTCACGTTCCTGAAGGATTCGAAGGCGCACGTGGAGACGGCGCTCGGCGACGCGCGCGTGCAGCTTTCCTCGGAAATGGCGCGCGGCGCTTCACACGATTTCGATGCCATCGCCGTCGATGCGTTCTCGAGCGATTCGATCCCCATGCATCTGCTCACCGCCGAATGCGCCGACCTCTATCGTGCGCGGCTTAAGCCCGGCGGCATTCTACTGTTGCACATCACCAATCGAACACTCGATCTGGAACCGGTGGCGCACGGAGTCGCCGATCATCTTGGCTGGCAGGCGTCTCAATTGATTTCGTCGCGCGACCAGGAAACCGGCGAAAGCTCCTCCCAGTGGGTCATAATCGGCACAGATATTTTGCCCTACACGCAGGCAACCGGCTGGACTCCGCTCATGCGTCCGTCAATTATCTGGACCGACGATTTCGCCAGCCTCTGGCACGTTTTGAAATTCTGATGCGATACCAATTTCTGATCGAAACCTACGAAACCGAACGATTGAAAGTGCTGAGCGTCTGGAGCATGTTTCGCGATGAAGACCTGCGGGCACGTCCCAATCCCAATGACCCACGCGGCCGCAGTGTCCTTGAGCAGATGATTCATCAATGCAGCAGCGAGAACAATTGGTTCACCGGTATGTTCGGAATCGCCCTGGATACGCCGCCGCTGCCGCCGGTTGAAACGCGCCTGGCATTCATCGATCGTTACGCCGTGGATTCGCTTCACCGGCTGGACGAGCTGCGCGGGAAGGAAGAAGCTTGGTGGGAGCAAGAGACTCCATTCTTCGATGTCCTCAGAACCAGGGCTTGGATCATGGTCCGGCGCATCGCGCATACCGCGCATCATCGCGGCCAGCAAATGGCGATGCTCCGGATGCTGGGGCGCGATATCCACAGCAATTACGGGCCGACCGCGGATACCGGCGGTCTCGCGCCCAACGGCGCGCAAGTGATGTACCCTTATCCAGACGCGGACGCGCTGATCGAAGGCGAAGCCGAAGGAGGGCGAAAATCCCGGCTTCCGGGCACAGGCTCGAAGCCGTCAACCGAACGGCCGGACAAACGTTAAGAGGTTACTTGGCCGTTAGCTCCAGAATCATCGACTCCATCACCACCCGGTCGTCCGGGCGGGCGTCGCGCAGATCGCGGTCGGCGCCGAAAACTTTCGCGATCGCGCGCTCCAGACGCGCTTTCGGGAACGCTTCCATGGTCTTCGCAATTTCGCGGGCGCGCTCCGGCCAAATCCTCGCGCCGAGCTTGTTGAAGTGGCCTTGAATCTCGCCGGGACTGCGCAATCCCGCCTCGCGAGCCGCCAGCGCCATGCGAAACTGCGTGCCGAGAAACGTCAACGCCAGCGGCATGTACTCGCCGGATCGCGTCAGAGTATCCAGCGTTTCAAGCGCGCGGGAGCGATCGCAGCGGGCCAACGCGTTGACCAGCGCGAAGATCGTAGCTGCCTGCGCATCCGGAACCAGCGCCGCGATGTCGTCCGCCGTCACTTTGCGATCGCCAGCCAGCATTTTCAGTTTTTCGATCTCGAGAGCGATCCGCGACGCCTCTCCGCCAGTGGCTTCGAGGAGCAGCGCGAGTTCGGCCAGCCCGAGTTGCAACCCTGCCGCTCGCGCGAGGCCCTGCGCAAGCGATCTAGCGGCTTCGGGCGTGAACGGGCGAAACTCCACCTGCGCCTGAATCGCGGAATAAAACTTCTGCACGCGCTCAATCCGGGTCCGGTCTTCACCTTCGAACTCAAATCGGGCCGCGTCGAAAACCACGACGGTGTCCGGCGTCGGACTCCGCAAATATTCCGCGAGGGCCGTCGCATCGGCACTGCTGCCGCCCTCGTCTTCCGCCTCGGCCGATCTCGCACGCGGCAGCGCCGACTCCGCGCGCGCCAGCCAGATGACGCGACGCATTGCGAATAACGATAAAGACCGCGCGTCGTCTAAGGCCGACGTGAGGCTCACTTGATCCAGATCGTGACGCGTGAAGGAGCTCTCGCGATCGTCCGCCGCGACCCCGTCGAGAGCCTTATCGAGAAGCGCCTTCCGGCACCGTTCCCGATTGTAAGTTTCGGGTCCGAGAAACAGGTAAACCGGCTCGGGCCCCTTCTTTTGCAGGCGGTCGAAAAACTGCTCCGGCGTCATCAGAAATTGTTCAGTACGTCCGAAACCACCTGCTGAGCCACGCGCTTGCTGACGCGTTGCAGGGCCGTGTCGCTTTCGTCGAAATATTGGCCTTCCTGGATCGGAATTTCGTAGTTATCGACCACGTCGATGCGCGGCCGCGAGAACAGAACCTTTCCCGTGGTCCGTTCCACCAGGCTCACCTGCACCACGACATGGATCTCCACACTAGTGGCGCGCGCGGTGGCCTGATCGAATAGAACAGCGTTCGAAGTGTACGTAAGCACCGAACCCTTCAGCACGGCATCGGCGCGGCTCGCGTCCACCACTCGATAGCGCGACTTCGTCACAAACTCCTTCGCGATCGCTTGCGGAAGCCAATCGGTGAGTTTGTAGCGCGTCGATGGGTTGTTGAACGCCGGAACACCGATGGTAGTGATGGTCTTCGGCAGCAGGTCGGAGTGGCCGGCGACATGGTAGCCGCATCCTGTCAACATCGCCAGCCCAAGAACGCCGGCGAGTTTCACAGCATCTCCTGCGCGACCGCTACCGCGTTCTCCGCCGCCAGCCGCAGGTTATCCGCGACCAGCCAAAACCAACACGCGTGAGAATTGTTTCGATCGACGGAAATCGCTCCGGCGCTGAGTCCGCTCTGTCCGGCAATTCCGGCGTTGTTGGGAGGATCGTCGGGACGCACATCTATGCCTTGCGACGCGAGCGATCGCGCCGCGGCGTCCGCGCCGGGATTATGCTCGAACTCCGCCCATACCGAAAAGCTGTGGCCATGAAACGCCGGCGCCTGGATCATGCGAACAGACGGCATGGGAATGCCCGGCCACGCAGCCAGCAAGGACGCCAGGTGACGCTCCATCCGTTGCTCGATTCCCTCGAGCGGCTCCAAAGCCTCCTCGCCGTACCTCGCCAGAACGTTGAAGGCGAGTTGCGCATCGAATACATCGGTCTTGAGTTTTTGAAAGTTGAGCAGCGCCACGCTCTGTTGTTGCAACTCATCCAGGCCGCGCTGGCCGCGCTCGCTGGCCGGCTCGAACACATGGATCAAACTGCGCCGCACCGGACTGATCTTGACCAGCTTGGAAAGAAATTCCGCCACCGCAATGGCCCCCGGATGGGCAATCACATGGATCGGCGCGGACGGAACAGCGGTCCGCGGCTCCGCGGACGGCGCGCGCAGCCGGGCTTGCGGCTGTTCTTCGAGCGCCCCGGTGAGATCGATCAGCGCCGGACCGCCGGGCGGATTCAGCTTCGCGGCGCGCCGGCTTGCCGAAGGCGTGGACGCAAGAAACGCGACTCTCACACCCTCCAGATTCTCCGCGTTCATCGGCGGCATGACCAATGCATCTTCATCCTCGCCCCGAGCGACAATCGATGAACCGTCAGCGGCCGCGGAGAGCAATTGCACCCGGGGGCGCTGCTTGGAGTCCCCGAGGAGTTCGCGAATCTCTTTGCCGAGCAGCGTATCGCCGCCCACCACTGCTACTAGCGGACGCTCAACTGCCTTATCCAATTTGATGCTCCGGTTGCCTTGGCGGGGAGGGCTTGAATTTCCGGCGTACGATCCCGCCGATGCGAATCATGATTCCAGTCAGCAGGTAGCCGGCCGAAAGCGCCAGCAGCGTAGCTTGAGAAAAATTCACGATCAGGTATATGGCCGCGCCAAGAACGATAAACAACAGCGGCGATATCGGCCGCGCGAGGTTGATGTCCTTGAAACTCGGATAGCGCCAGGTGCTGACCATCAGGAACGATAGCAGCGCCAGCAGGATCAGCCATCCCGCCGAAAAAACCCACCAGCGCAGCGGCTCGCTATTGCATGCATAAACAATGGACGAAACCACGGCCGCTCCGGCCGGGATCGGCAAACCTACGAAGTATTTCCGGTCCGGGCGTCCTGGATTTTTGGGGATTGGATTCTTGGTGATGTTGAATCGGGCCAGCCGGGCCGCGCCGCACAGCAAAAAAACGAACGCAAAGAAATACCCGGCGCGATGAAGCGTTTCCAGCGTGATCAGATCCGTGGGCGGATCGACGAATTGGATGCCCCAAACCAGCGCCAGCACCGCCGGCGCGATCCCGAACGTGATGCAATCGGCGAGCGAATCCATCTCGCGCCCGAAATCGCTGGTGGTGTTCGTCATGCGCGCGATGCGGCCGTCCAATCCGTCCAGAAATACGGCGATCCCGATGGAGAGCGCGGCGGCCTGAAAATGCAGATGAGCGCCGGCAATGTTCTGCGCCATGGCCATCGCGCCTTGGCAGGTCTCCACGATGGCGTAGAATCCCATCAGGACGTTCCCCGCGGTGAACAGCGTCGGCAGCGCGTAGGCCGCGCGCCGGGGTCTGCGGTCAGCGGACTTCGGATCGGCAAGCCGGTCCCGGAGACTCATGTTCGCCACTCTTCCTCCTTCGCTCCGACGGCTTCAAGAGCTTGATCGGCCGCCGAAATTCGCGCGAGCACGCTCGATCCAGCCTTCACTCGCTCGCCTGGCTTGACCATGACTTGCCACTCGGCTCCAAACAGCACGTCGACGCGCGATCCGAACTTGATCAGGCCAATCCGTTCGCCCGGCGCGAGAATATCGCCAACACGCTTGTAGCAGATGATGCGCCGCGCGATCAGCCCAGCGATCTGTTTGAAGGTCACCTGCGTCCGCTGCCCGCCAACCACCCCTTCGACGGTCATGATGTT
>JASHRP010000756.1 GCA_030037375.1 Bryobacteraceae bacterium
GTCGACCCAACGGTCGAGATCGCGCACATATCTGCGGCCATTGAGGGTGTACATCGGAACGGTGAGCACCATGTACGACTTACTGGAAAGCGCCCGGCCTCGGCCGTCTTTCTCGATGGTGGCCGTGGCAACCACCCACACATCGAAGTTGTTACCGGGACTGGGATCGGCGGGTGCAAAGAATCCCGCGGGACTGACCGTGCCGACATAGTCTTGGCTCGGGCCAAATCCGTCCCGGTAGAACACCTCCAGTGCCCAGGTGGCGTCGATAGGACCGAGTTCCAGATCGTCGGGGGTGTGGATTTCGCCATCGGAACCTCGCTGATATCCAATGGCCTCGAACTGTTGATACCCTTTCGCGTGATCGCTGTCGCTGAACGCGGCCAGAGCGGAGTCGGGCGACACCTTGATGTAATCGACGCGATCGTAGATGGCGATACCCCTCGGAACTGCAGCGCGGCCCAACGCGATGGTGTGCTTCCCGAGCTCAGCGTCCGGCGCGACATCCACCTCCGCCACAATCTCCCTGGGACCGTGGGACACGATTCGCCTGACCGTCACGCCCGCGCCGAAATTGAGGTCCGCCGGCTGGATCTGGGCTGGAATGTTCTCCCCGATAAGACGGACGCGGTTCGCCTGGGTGCCCGCCTTCAGCGAAGGCCGGTCCGAGAGAAGCAGGGTTGGATCGGAAGAGGCTCGCCGCATCGAGACGTCGAAGCCGAACTCCTGATATTGCCCCCAGAACCAGCGGCCTTCGATCGCCGATTGGTCCGGAGCGATCCACAGAACCTCGCGCGCTTCGGTCATGGGGTCGCCGGGATCGGATCCGGGAGCCGCGGCGCCCTTCGACCGGCCGCGCCAGGCGTAGCCTCCAAAGACGATCGTCTGCCCAATCCGGGTGATGGTGGACCCATCGCGGACCGAAGTCAGATGAACCGTCGTGTTGAATTCGTCCTCGCCCGCGGGTTCGATTTGCATCTCGCCGTAAAACCTTCCCCGTCCCTGAAGAGATGCGGTCACCAGCCATCGTCCCGCCAAACTCAGCTTGTGAGCGCTCGCGCTCCAGGAATCCCATTCGGGCGAGTGAAGCGCGGTGGACTTGGCTAGGAACGCGATGGCGTTCCCCGTCCCGCGGGTCCCATAAGCGGCCGTGTGGGCGCTGGTGAACTGCTTCAGATCCTCGGCCGAGCGCCGCCAGGAAAGCGCCCGGGCGAAGGAATGGCATCGCGCGCAGGCGTTGCGAACATCGTCGGCCGCAACGTCGGATTCGTCGTGAATGCGGCGCTCTGGGTCGTACATCAGGGGCCTGGCCTCTTCTGGAGCGAGTCCATGTGAGGCGCTCAGATACTTTACGATCGATCGCGCTTCGGGCTGTGTAAGATTGACTCCGTGGGAGACGACCATGCGCTTCAGTGCTTCCTGCCAGCCTTCCGGCGTGGTGCGTTCCCAGGAGATCTGCCTCAGGTTCCCCTGGTCGTCGTTCGGGTGACACGGGGCGCATTTAGCCTTCACGAGCGTGTCGGTAACGGGAATCCCTTCTTCGGGCTTGCTCTGGCCAGCGGCGATCGTCGCGAAGGCGATCGCCGTCAGAAGCCCGCCCTTCCGTCCGCGCGCCAAAACGGGAAATATCGAAATCATCACACCTCCGTTCGCCTGCTCCATGGACTGGCAACCGAAAGGGAGGAAGACGGGCGCCCCGCGGCAATTTAGTCTAACTCAGGTTGTCTTGAATGCCAAACGCAGGTTTCATTCGCAGACTAGAGCTGAGATGGCTTCCGCTCGCCGGCCTTGATCAATTCAGCGGCTTGCAAATAGCGGCGGTCTTCCCGTTGGGTCGCCACGGTGTAGGCCACTGGTTTTTTTTGCCCGTGCGAGCGGCGAAAAGAAGCATCCGATATTCCGACCTTATATCGAACCCGCCTAAGTCGGACCCAGTGACGGGGTCATTCCACCTCTGAACTCGTTTGTTGTGTCAACCCTTAGCACAAACGCTCTTTCGCTTGCCGAACCAGGCGAGGCAAGCTAGACCAGAGCCTAGTAAGAACAAAGAAGAGGGTTCCGGCACGGAGGTGGCGAAGAACGCAAAGTGATCGGTGCCGTTCGGGTTCAGGCCGTCCACGTTTGTGGAATCGATAGTCTGGCCGAAGCCTGATGACGTGCTATTAGACGCGCCCATGTCGGAGTAGAAGATGAAACCGCCCCCAGACTGGCCGATCAGTATGAAGCTCAGATCCGCCAGCGTAGAGCCACCTTGCGAGGTCAGCAAACTGGTGCTAGTGATGTTGCACGTACTGCCCGCAATGACGCCCGCATACCCAGCTATGCCGCCGCAAGCCTCCACCGCACCCACTGCTCCGGTACTGGGATTATAGAAGGCATAATACAGATTGTCATCCCACGCAGTAAGTCCGGCTACAAGCGTAAGGTTGGCGGACGAGCCAGAACCGAGAGTGAAATAGACATCGTTGGCCGAACCAAGGTTGCCCGGGGCGGTTAGGTAGTCGGCGTTGGGGTCCAAAGCGGAGGACACCCCGCTTGTGGTGGGAGTCCCGTGACAGTCTGTCAAGTTGTAGATGCAGTAGCCGATGTTAGAATCCGGCCCGTCCTGGGAGCCATTGTTCCAAAAGGGCCCGGCAGAGGGGAAGTCGGGATACGCAGGGCCAGTCAGGGCCAAACCGGTAGGGCTGTTCCAGGTCCCGGCGGTGTTGACGGCAAGAACGCTTGAGCCGGAGACCGACAGGTTGAAGACCATGTCGTTGTAGTCGTAATCAGAACCCGATCCGGCATTGTCCTCGAAGCCACCATAGACGCCTCCTACGGTGGAGGAGGTAATCGTAATCGGGCTGGCGATGGCCGATGTCACTAAGGCAGTGAATGCGAGAGCGGCCCCGGCGATGGTGAACAAAAATCTGGAAAACCTCACTTTTCTCACTCCTTCAGACTTTCCCGAACGCGCCCGATGAGACGCCATGGCCGGATTCATTCGAGCAGTAATAAACTCGAATAATCCTCGAACGTGCTACCCATTTCCTAACAGCTGGCCGTGTACGCCACATGGGCCCTTGGGACGGGTACATCACGAGGCTCGTTTTGGACGTACTGGAATCACCAGTCTGGGTTATTGCCAGCTCGCTGGGAACCAAAGAGTCCCCGCCGCAACGATGAGCGCAAAGTTTCGACGGACAGGTCCATCGTGTTTTCCGCGCTCGATTGCCAGCGTCTCGCAGCACTGCGCGGCGCAAGTCGCCTTCGCTGGTAAGCGGACCCCGGCCTAGCAACACGCGCGCCCGATCCAGCATCCGGCTCTTCTTTAATTGGGTTTGACGGGCGACTAGAGTCTCCTGGATGAAATCGGGGTGGCTGGCCAGGTAGATATTCTGAGGCCCAGCGGGAGAAAGACTGAATCGCCGCACTGGCGTGCGGCGCGCTCTAGGAAATCTGCCGGCTGCTCGCCGAATTCACGGACAAGGCAAATAACGGGCGCGGCTCGGGGCCCGGCAGCAGCGTGAGGGCAGGAGTCACTCTTTCCATTGTTACGATTTGAGTCGCTCCCGGACACGCTCCTCGCGCTATAGCCTTGCTCCACGCGATAGCCGGGAATGCTCAGCTCCAGGATCACGCAGTGGTGCGCCAACCGATCAATGGCCGCGGCCGTGGCTATATCCCGACCTACGACCCGCGGCGGACGTAAATCAGCCGATCAGCGTTTCTCGTTAAGTCAACGAGAGGGGCGATGCCGGAGCAAGGGGTTATCGGCGGCTCCCCGACATTGATCTTGCCCGTGCGGCCGACACGACGCGGTACCCGACGAGGACGAACAGCCGGTTCATTATGGGGCTGATTGCATGAATTTATTTACAGAGCTTGACCGAGCGTAAGTGATCGGCGGCTCGCGAGCTCAACAATCGGATGACTGCCGAACCCGGTCGTCATCGCCAGCCGAGAGTGACAAAGCCAAGCGCTTGCTCTGAAAGAGCTTGACGAGGCTTGGCTAAAGTCGCCCCGCAAGTGGCAGACGAATGGCTCAATCAAAGGTCTGGGCCAGTCGAACGATTGGTCGACGGTCGCACGATTGTCCGGCTTGATCGAATGACCGCGCGATTGCCCACAAGACGAATGGTTTTGGGTCTCAAGCCGGGCTAGACTGCGGTTCTACCGCTTCAGTGCGCTTCTGCCGGCCCTCGGTCACGTGAGCGCGGTAGGAGTTTTGTCCATCCTATGAAGATTTCGACATCAACGCGGATAGACCGCATCCGGCACTCTCCGTTGCTTCGCCGCGCCGTGCTTCTCGCTGGACTTTCGCCGGCCTTCGCGTTCGCGCAATCTGGGCCGATGAGCTGGCAGCAAATCTTAGAGAGGTTTGAAGCGCGCAACCCGACCCTCAAGGCAGCGCAGATCAACATCGACGAATCTAAGGCCGAGGAGATCACGCAGTTTCTGCGCCCAAATCCGGAGTTCAGCTTCTCGGCGGATGGCACTCAGCTTACCCGCTATCTGGGCATTTACCGCCCGTTCGCCGGTACGCAGATTTCGCCTGCCATCAGTTATCTGGTCGAACGCGCGGGTAAGCGCGAGTTGCGGCTAGAGACTGCGAAGGAAGCGACGGCCATCGCGTCCTCCACATATTTAGATCAGGAACGCGGGTTGATCTTCATTCTCCGCAGCGCATTCGTACAGATTTTGCAGTACAAGGAGATGCTCAAGAACGCCGAGGAGAACCTGGATTACTGGGATCACGAGCTCGCCATCAACAAGGTTCGCCAACAGGCCGGGGATATCGCGCCGCTCGACTACGCCCGCCTGGATTTGCAACGCACGCAGTTTGAATCCGATTACCAAAACGACATCGTAAATTTGCGGACCGCGAAGGTCCAGCTTATGTTGCTGATGGATGAGCAGATGCCGATCGAGGGCCTGGATGTCGCCGGACCGTTCGACTTTCCCAATGAGATCAAGCCACTCCCGGAGTTTCGCGATATCGCGATAGGTGCGAGGCCGGATCTCAAAGTGGCCGAGGGAAACTTGGACCTTGCCAAGTCAACCTACAAACTGACGGTCGCCAACGGCTCAACCGATCCGACCTGGAGCGTCTGGACCACTCACAATCCTTCGTTCGCCAATCCATACGACTACAACACCATCGGCGCGAGCATCAGCTTCCCGATTCGCCTTTTCGATCGCAACCAAGGTGAGAAGGCCCGAACTAAGCTGGACATCACCAGAAACGAGAAGTTAGTCGACGGCGCGAAGGCCCAAGTCTTGAACGATGTCGATTCGGCCTATTACACGCTCGTGCAGAACATCAACCTGCTCAAACCGTACAAGGCCAAGTACCTGGCCGAAGCGCTGTCCACTCGCGACATTATGAACTTGGCGTACCACAACGGAGGCGCCTCCCTGCTGGATTTTCTCGATGCGGAGAAAGCGTACAGGGACGTGCGCCTGGCCTACATCACCCTGATTGGGTCATACATGACCACGGCAGCGCAGATGAACATGGCCGCGGGCCGGGAGGTTATCCAATGAAAAACCGCCGAACCATTTTTCTAACAACGATTTGTTGCGCGGCTGGCTGCTTACTTATCGGTTGCGGTAAGAGCGTAGTAAAGGCGCAAGAAAGCGCGGAAGCCGCCACCGGAGCGCCGCCACCGCAGGATGTGCAAACCGAAATCGATTACAACGATCTCACGGTTACCCATCCTGAGCAGTTCCCTTCGGCCGCGGCTGGCGAACACCTCGCGACCCCGGAGTTGAGCGTCACCGGCGTGGTCAACCCGGACGTATCGAAGCAGGTCACGGTGCCGTCGCTCGCGACCGGCCGCGTGACCGAAATCGACGCACGCCTGGGAGACGAAGTTAAAAAGGGCCAGCTTCTATTCAAGGTGAGAAGCATGGATATGTCGGGCGCCTATTCCGACTACCGCCAAGCGGTCAAGAACGAGCAACTGACGAAGTTGCAGTTGGAACGCGCCAAACTTTTGTTCGATGCGGGAGCGTGGCCCAAGAGCGCGCTCGAAATCGCGCAAAACGCGGAGGACGACAACATTGTAGTGCTCGACACAACGATTGAGCATTTGAAGCTGCTGGGCGCGGATCCTGAGAACCCTACGCCGGTGTTTAACGTGGTCGCACCGGTGTCGGGAACGATCACGGATCAAGAGATCCAGATTGAATCCGCGGTTCAGTCTTATAACACGCCGACGCCGTTCACGATCTCCGACCTATCGCACGTGTGGATCATCTGCGACGTGTATGAGAACGATCTGGCGCAGGTGCATCTGAATGAATATGCGGACATCCGGCTCAATGCGTATCCGGATCGTGTGCTGAGGGGACGGATCAGCAACATCCTCCCGACAATGGATCCCAATATTCGCACGGCCAAAGTCCGGCTGGAGGTGGAGAATCCGGGGCTGATGCGGCTCGGGATGTTTGTTACGGCCACGTTCCACGGCGACGCGGTGGAGCGCCACGCGACGGTTCCAAACGCCGCCGTCCTGCACCTGCATGACCGCGAGTGGGTCTATTCCCCCCTGCCCAACGGCCATTTCCAACGTCACGAGGTGGTCAGCGGAACCACCCTGCCGGACGGCTCCTTGGAAATCGTATCGGGGATCAAGCCCGGAGAGCAAGTGGTGACCAACGCGCTGATGCTTCAGGATACGTCGGAGAAATAGCCTAGCCATGATCCAACGCGTTGTCGACTTTGCGCTGAACCAGAAGCTGTTTATCGTGGCTCTAGCGCTCCTGATTGTGGCCGGCGGCATTTACGCGTTCCACGCGTTGCCTATCGACGCATACCCGGATGTCGCCGATAACTACGTCGAGATCGTGACCCAGTGGCCGGGCATCTCCGCGGAGCAGATGGAACAGCAGATAACGGTTCCTCTAGAGATCGTGATGAATGGAATCCCGCAGTTAACGACGCTGCGTTCCTTCTCGCTGTTCGGACTCTCCGATCTCAAGCTGATCTTCGACGATGGCTCCGACAACAACTGGAACCGCGAGCGCGTGCTCGAAAGAATCTCATACGTCAATCTTCCTCCTGCCGCGGTTGCGGCAGGGGTCGCGCCGCAGATCCAGACCGACTGGAGTCCGGCGGGGCAAATTTACTTCTTCACTCTCCGCACCACCAACCCGCAGTTCGATCCCATGGATCTTAAGTCCATCGAGGACTGGATCGTGGAGAAGCACCTCAAGCAAGCGACGAATATCGTGGACGTCGCCAGCTTCGGCGGTCC
>JASHRP010000757.1 GCA_030037375.1 Bryobacteraceae bacterium
GGAGAGAAATGAGGAAACTGCCGTGAGCCGCTGGACGGATGAGCGCCTGGCCGCTTTGCGCCCTGCCGCCGAATGGGATCCTAGCATTGCGCGCGGGTTGGCGCTTCTTAGAGAGCGCCGGCGCCCTGAGCGGAGAAATGCAACCAAGCATTCGTGGCTGATCGGCGGAGGCTTGATCTGCGTCCCGTTGGTGGCGATGCCGGCGACGCGGGCGTTCGCGCAACGCTGCGTATCGGCATGCGTGAGTGAATCGAGCTGGGTTAGGGGATTCTTAACCGGAAACGCCGCTCCGACCGCGCAGTACATCAAGCCAGAAGACCGCAAGATCGCTCCGGATTTCACCTTGAACGACGCATCCGGCCAGCCAGTCACGCTGTCCGCGTTACGCGGCAAGGTGGTGCTGTTGAACTTCTGGGCAACTTGGTGCGCTCCTTGCAACATTGAGATTCCCTGGTTCGGCGAACTGGCACAGTCGCAGAGGGGCGCTGGCCTGGAGGTGGTGGGGGTTTCACTTGACGATGATGGGTGGAATTCGGTACGGCCTTACATCGAAGCCAGAAACGTCAACTACCCGGTCGTGATTGGCGGCCAGGAGATTGCGCGGCAGTATGACAGCGTCTCCGCGTTGCCAACTACGTTGATCGTCGACCGTTCCGGCCGGATCGCCGCTGTCCATGTGGGGCTGTGCAGCAAACGCGAGTACGAGACTGATATCGCCGCTGTGCTCCGTGAGCATTAAGAGGAGATTACCAAAATGAGATTGGTCCACTTGGTGTTGCTTGGCACCGGCATGCTCGGGCCGGTCACGATCGCTACAAACGCCGCGAACCGGACTTCGGGGTTCTCGGCGAGGCTCACGTTGCCCAACGGCGATACTCAACTGGTGAAGCTCGAAGGGGTTGGATGCACAGTCAGCATCTGTTCAAGGACCCACGTCAAGGGCCACGCTCGAAGTGCATCGCTGGGCGCATTCGCATTCGATGCTATACGGAAAATCGAGAGCGCCCCGCAAAATAGGGTAAGTCTCCTGATGAAAGATGGATCGAGGCAAGCGATGTCCTTGGTCCCCGACTTTCGAGTGCTTTACTTTTGGACTGAATCAGGAGAGCCGGAGAAGCTCGATCTATCCGTTGTAAAATCGCTGGATTTTATGGACCGTCAATAGCGGCCGCTTCCCGCCGTCGTTTCGCTACCAGCTTCGCGTATACCCGATGGACGTGGTCGTGTACCACGGAATGGAAACGATCTTGTTATAGGTCTCCTGAATCCAGATCGAGTGGCGATCGTTGAAATGGATGATTGCGCCGAGGGATTCGCCATCGTAAAACCGGTTTTCCACGAAGGGGCTCCCGGTGAGGCTCGTGATGCCGCCTTGAATCCAGGTGTAGCCGGTTAATCGCTTAGTTCCTGGGATGCCGAAATTCTTCATCAGGCCGAGCGCTTCCGTATGGGACCCGAAGTCAGTGTGAAGAAACCCGTGCGAGCCGGCGTTTTCGTAGGTATAGGCAAAGGTGATTTCATCGCCGATTGGGTTCTTGTGGAGAAACTTGAAAGTGTGCCCCAGCCCGATGTTATAGTTCGCCTTCGGCAATAGCCCAGGGCGTACAAAATCCGAGCCAAACATGATGAACAAATCCGTCGATGTGCCGGAGTCTTCCGGCGCTGTCGAAGGCGCTGCGGAGTTCTGCGTAGCCTGAGCAAGCACTGTCGCGGCGAGGATCAAGAAACAACTGATCGCTTTCATGTGACTAACTATAGGGTGATCCGCGGGCCGCGTCTGGCAAGAATCGGACGCGAATCGCTTCCAGCGATTGGCCATTCCGCTAACTGTTCAAAGAGCTTGCGCGTGTTGCTTCATGGAATTTTCATCCGCGTGCGCCTTAAGCTTTGCGAGACATAGATGCAGCGCCGCGTAGGCGCGCCATGGGCGCCACGCTTCAGACATCTGGCGTAGCTTTGCCACGGAAATCTTAGTGTGCGGAGAAATCGCTTTCCGCACGGCGTTGATCGGGAAGGCATCAGGCTCGCCCATGGCCCTCATGGCGATATAGTGCGCGGTGTCTTGCGAAACACCCCGGATGGACCCCAGGCCCTCGATTGCTTTATCGAGGTTCAAGACGCCGGAAAATGTGAGCTCCCCATCACGCGCGGCACATGCCAGAGATTTGAGGATTTCACTGCGCTGACCGCGAACCCCGGCTTTCGAGAGGTCAGCGGCGGCTAGTTCCGCGGGCGTCGGAAACAAATGAGTCAGTCCCGGCGTAGGGCCTCCCGTCGCTCTTCCAAAAGTACGAACGATCCGCGCAAGGAGATGCGCGGAGCCACCGGTCGTAATCTGCTCGTCCGCGATCTGCTCCCCAACCACAGCTCGAACGGCAAGCTCGAATCCATCCCAAGCGCCGGGCACGCGAAGTCCTGGCCTGCGATTTATAAAAGGTTTCAGCCACGTGTTGTGAGATAGATCTTCGTTGATGCGACGCGGGTCCGCTCCAAGATCGAAGATGCGTCGAACTCGCTCCGCAACGTTGATCAGGTTTTGACAACCCGGTAATTCGATACGCACCGCGAGGAACGGCTCAGTCTTGTCCGGCCGAACATCAATCCAGCCGCCGGCGCCGCCCATACTGATTGTGCGGCGGTAACAGTCGTCTTCGACCTCCTCAATTCCGGGAATTGCTCGTGCTTTGAGAAATGCAATTAGCGCTGACCAATCAAGCGGCGGCCGGTATCGAAGCCGCATGATGAGACCGCCCTGAGATGCCCCTGCTTGCTCATGCTGCGCCCGGCGCAGGTTAGTGGGGGATTGTCCGCAGACCCCTCGGACCGTGTGATTGAACTGGCGGATGCTCGCAAAGCCCGAAGACAGGGCGATTTCAGTGATTGGTAAAGTTGTCTCCTTGATTAGGTTACAAGCGAAGTGAACCCGGTGCGTGATGGCCACCTTGATCGGCGACGCACCTAAATGTTCCAAAAAGAGGCGGCGGAGTTGCCGGGAGCCGACACCGAGCCGGCCGGCGAGGTCGTCCACGGTTCCCTTGTCGAGCACGCCTTCGGAAATCAATCGCAGCGCTCGCGACACAATCGCCGAGGTACCGCCCCAAGCGGGAGTTCCGGGCGACGTCTCGGG
>JASHRP010000758.1 GCA_030037375.1 Bryobacteraceae bacterium
CTGAGCAGGCTCACGCAGAAGCTTCGCAATGAGGCTCGCGAGCTCTCGGGTACCCAGCCGGCGGCCTCTTCGAAGCTGAGAGGCGCGCTGGACACGATGGATGAAAACGATTTAGGAACGCGGATGCAGCGCAGCTCGGATTGGCTACGGGGCGGAAGTTTCTCAGATCAAGCTGAAAGCGCTCTGACCAGCGATCTTCAAAAGTTGGGCCAACAGATCGGTGATGCGGCTAAAGCGCTGGGAGCCAGCCAGCGCACCGATCGGGATGGCGAGATCAGCCGCGCCATGGACAATCTGTCGCGGCTGCGGGATCAGCTTGATGGGCTCGGCGGGCGCAATCGGCAAGCCGGCCAGGGTCAACAGGGGCAAGGTCAGCCCGGACAAGGCCAGCCCGGGCAAGGTCAGGCTGGTCAAGCTCAGTCCGGGCAAGGGCAGGGCCGTGGGGGCCAGCAGCCGGGCCAAGGCGGCCAGGGCGGACAGTTCCAGCAGGGTCAGCTCGGGCAAGGCGGACGTGGCGGGCAAGGCCAGCAGGCGGGACAAAACGGTCAGGGCGGCAATCAAGGCGGTCAATACGCGCAGGGCGGGCCAATCAATAACACTTATGGTCCGGGCGGTAACCGGGGCGGGATGGCGCCCGGCAATATTAACACCGGGAACAACCCGCGCACGGGAGGACAGGCTGCGGTCCCGCGGGAAGGCCCCAATCCGGCCGACACGGAACGCGAGATCGAGCAGGGACTGGGTCTGCTTAATCAGGTTCGCGCAGCGGTCGGAGATAGTCCTGAAGCGAAGCAGCAGTTGCAGGCTTTGATCGACGAAATGCGAAATCTAGATCCGAAGCGCTTTACCGGGAATCCGGAGTTGATGGAACAGATCCATCAACAGCTTGTCAGCAACGTGGATGCGCTCGAATTGGAGCTGCGCCATCAACTGGAAGAGAACCAGGGCGGCATGATTCGCAACGCGGATCCGGCCAAGGTCCCGCCCGGCTATCAGGGCTCGGTCGCGGATTATTATCGCAAGCTCTCAAGCGTCGGTCACTAACGTTTCGGCTCCAAGCTGAACTTTAGCTCAATTTAAGGCGAGGCAACCATGAAGACTTTTCTTTGCGCCGCCGTGCTCTTTGCTGTGTCTGCGTTCGGCCAGACGCGGGACATCACGATCAACTATCCGGCGAAGGCTCCCGCAAACTGGCCAATTTTTTTGGCAAAGGAGGGTGGGTATTACCAGAAGTACGGGCTCAACGCCAAACTGGCGTTCGCGGTTCACCCAGCGGGGATGGCGATGGTGGTGAGCGGGGAAGCGCAGATGACCAACTACCCGATGGACCAGGCTATGCAGGCCGCCATGCGCGACGGGTCCCTGGTGATCATGGGCAGTCCGTTGAACCGCGGGCTATTCGCGATGATGACCCGGAAAGATATCACCAGCGTAAGGGATCTGAAGGGCAAGAAGATCGGCGTCAGCCAGCTCGGCGATCCGCCTTATAGTTTCGCGCTCGCGATTCTCGGCAAGGCAGGCATCGGTCCACGGGATGTCGAATGGGTGCCGCTAGGAACTGACGGAAACGGGCGGGTGGCGGCGCTGGTGGGTGGCCGGATCGATGCCACCATGGTGCCTCCGCCGGCGTATTTCAAGCTTGAACCGCAGGGCTTCAAGGAAATCGCCAATCTCGCCGACTACCCGGATCTCTATGCGCCCCTGGCTTACGTGTTCAAGAAGAGCGAGATCGCGGCCAACCCGAAGCTGCCGGAGCTGATGATCAAAGCGCAGGCCGAGGGGATCAAGCGCTACTACGACGACAAGGCCATGGCTATCAAGACGTACGCCATGTACGATCAGCAAAGCGCCGCGGACATCGATCGCATCTACGAACACGACCGCAAGGACAATACGTATGAAAGGGTGCCATACGTGCTCGCACCGGCGGTTAAATATCTCATTGAGCATCAAGCTGACGCGTCGATCGCGGCGCAGATGAAGGCCTACGATTTCCATAAAGTGATCGATAACAGCGTCGTTGAGCGGCTGGTGCGCGAACACTTCTTCGAGCAGTTGTTCGGCTCCGGAGTCAAGGCGGAAGAGGACGCGAAAGCCAAGGTCGAGTTTAAGTAGACTGGACCCTATGGCAGAAATCGTTCTGGGCATCGGGTCTTCGCATGGCCCGCTATTATCCACGCCTCCTGAGAAATGGGACTTGAGGGCGCAAGCCGATCGCGAGAACAAGAAGCATTGGTATCGGGGTAAGACGTACGATTACGAATCGCTGCTGAGCGAACGCGCTCCTGGATTCGCCGCGGAGGTAACGGTGGAATCGCGGCGTCAGCGCTTCGCACAATGTCATCGCGCGATGGAAGCGCTGACGCAAAAGTTCAAGGAGACCGCGCCGGAAGCCGTGGTCATCGTGGGAAACGATCAGCGCGAGTTTTTCGACGAAGGTCTCACGCCGTCCATCACGGTCTACCGGGGCGAGAAGATCAAGAACCTGCAGCATCTCCCCAAGAACAGCCCGCCGGGGATCAACATCGCTGAGCCCGGGAACTCTCCGGCCGAGGGCGCCAGCTATCCTGGAGCGACCGCTCTGGCCGATCATATCCTCGATTCGCTCGCCGCTGAGAACTTCGATCTGGCACAATCGGACACAACGCCGGCCGCTGCGCCGCGCGGGGGCATCCCGCACGCGTACGGATTTCTGTATCACTCGATCCTTGGCGACGCTCCGCCGCCTAGCGTGCCAATCATTTTGAACGTTCACTTCCCGCACAACGTTCCGAAGAACAGGCGCTGCTTGGATCTCGGAAGCGCTCTTTATCGCGCGATCAAGAGCTTTGACGGATTCAAACGAGTAGCCGTGATGGCCTCCGGAGGATTGACCCACTTTGTTGTGGATGAAGAACTGGACCGTCAGGTTTTGTCGGCGATGAACGACGGCAATCAGAAAGCGCTGGAAGCGATCCCGGAGGGTTTTTTCAAGGTCGGGACGGCGGAGATCAAAAACTGGTATCCGGTGATTTCGGCGGCGAACGAAGCGAAGCTTCACTATCGCTTAGTCGACTACGTTCCCTGCTACCGGACGGAAGCAGGAACGGGCAACGCGATGGCCTTCGTGTATTGGGATTAGGCTAGCCGAATCTCTTCGCTATCCCGGCTCAGGAGCGGGCTGAAATAGGGATCTGGTTTGTCCAAGTACTCGCTCCATAGTTCGTGGAGCCACTCTCGTTCCTTGAGGTGGGTTCCCGGCGCGCGCGGCCCGCACTCGTCGTGCCGCAGCCGGGCGTGTGGTTCGTAAATGACCTCATAACCGGCGCGCCGAGCGCGCAGACAGAGATCGACGTCGTTATAGTTTACAGGCAGATCTTCGCTGAGCCCGCCCAGCTCCAGAAAGACAGTGCGGCGCACGCCCATGCAAGCTCCCGTGACGGCCGACACCTTGCGGATCTGGTCCAGCCAGCGCCATAGATCGCTCTGAAATAGTTCGCGCCCGGGGTGTCCGGTTCCTTCCATCATGCCGAGCACAATGCCGGCGTGCTGTATTGCGCCGGAGCGGTACACCAGTTTCGGTCCGACAATGCCAACCTCGGGCCGCTGCAAATGCGGCAACAGGTGATCCAGCCAGTCCGGACTAAGCGAGAACACGTCGTCGTTAAGGAACAATAACACGTCGCCATGCGATGCCGCGACTCCCAGGTTGTTCATCCGGGCGAAGTTGAACGGTGCGCGGAAGGGAACGGTCTCGCACTCCCGGTCGCGCACCACCTTGGGAACGCCAGCTAACTCGATTGCCGATACCTCTCTCGTATCGACCGCCAGCCTTGCCTGCACCGCCGAAACTCCCACGCTGAGGCGCTCCTCCAACGCAGCGCCCAGCAATTACACTTAGCATACATTATGTTTCGGCTGGTCCATGCCGGATCTTTGGCGTGCGGCTTTGCCATGCCAATCGAATTTGCGGATCTCGCGACGGAGCGGTTACAATAAGGGATCTTTCGCTGGCCGGGCTTGTTCGCGTTGGTTTCTGCGGATGTGATTTATGACTGAGGACGTCTGAGCAATGTGGCGGGGTGATTACTGGTTTTTGCTGAAAAACCTGATCCTCAAGGATTTTCGGATTCGCTATCGCAACATGTCGTTAGGCATGTTCTGGTCGTTGCTGAATCCTCTGGTGATGCTGGCCGTCTGGTCCTTCGTTTTCACCAATATTTTTACCAATCCTGCCCCGCATTTCGCGGTGTTTATCCTGTGCGGGATCATACCGTTTAATTTTTTCTCGCTGGCCTGGGCAGCCGGCACCAGTTCAGTGGCCGAAAGCGCGGGGCTGATCAAGCGAGTCGCCGTGCCGCGCGAGATTGTTCCCATCGCCAGTGTCCTTTCCAATTGCGTCCACGTAGCGATTCAGGTCGGCCTGCTGTTGGTCTTCGTTGTCGGCAGCGGAATCGGGATCAACGTCTACTGGCTTCTCCTGCCGTTGATCTGGGCTTTGGAACTGGTTTTCATCTGCGGCTGCGCACTGTTGTTCTCCGCGCTGAACGTGTACGTGCGGGACACACGCTATTTCGTCGAATCTGCGAATCTCGTGCTCTTCTGGCTAGTGCCGATTTTCTATGATTTTTCCGCGGTTCCGCAGCGATTCAAAGACCTGTACCAATACAATCCGATCGCGGCGCTCGTGCTGGCCATGAGGGATGTTGTAATCAGCGCCAAACCGCCTTCCGAAGTGCTGATGATGAAGTTGACGCTTGTATCTTTTCTTGCGCTCGCGGTTGGTTTGCTGGGCTTCCGCCGTTTGAAACCCCGCTTTTACGATCACTTGTGATCATGGGAAACGATTCCAAAGCCATCGTCTGTGAGAATGTTTGGAAGACGTTCCGCCTGCACACTGGGCAGCGGCTCTTGAGCCAGCATCTCGCTTCCTGGTTCGGGACTGACTCGTATCATAAGTTTCACGCGTTGCGCGGCGTTTCTTTTGAGGTTGACCACGGAGAGTCGCTGGCGGTCATTGGAGCTAATGGCGCGGGTAAGAGCACTCTGCTGTCCTTGGTTTCCGGATTGAGCGTTCCGGACAAGGGCACTGTAAAAGTCAACGGCGCCGTCGCGCCGCTGCTGGAGCTGGGGTCGGGCTTTCACCACGATCTCACCGGCAGGGAGAACGTATTCTTGAACGCCGCTCTGCTTGGGTTCAACGAAAAGCAGACGAGAGCGATGCTCGACGAGATCGTCGATTTCGCCGGTGTCCGCGACTTCATCGAAGAGCCTCTGCGCACTTATTCGAGTGGAAT
>JASHRP010000759.1 GCA_030037375.1 Bryobacteraceae bacterium
GAACCTACAGCGTCACTGTGGTTGGAACGGACTCGGCTCCGACCAACGGCGCGACAGGCGCTGTGGCGCCCTTAAACCTCAGTGTGCACTTGAACTGAGACTCAATTCGGCCAACCTGAAGTAAATTGCGGCGGCGGGAGCTCAATTCCCGCCGCCTTTTTTTGTAGCCGCTGAACCTCTGGAGGCGCGGGGGGGAATCGAACCCCCGAATAAAGGTTTTGCAGACCTCTGCCTTACCACTTGGCTACCGCGCCCTTTCTTTCATGGATACCACATCCCGGCTGGCTGACGCGGCGGCCTTATGACGCGCGATTGCGATCCAGTGGCGGCATGCTTGCTCAACTACTTGAACCGTGCTTCCATCCGACAGATTCCAGCACACGGCAGCGAGCCGGTTCACCTCCATCCTCCTCAACCGCTGTGGCGTTTTGCCACGGATCTTCCTCTGTCTTCCGGCGCTGGCGTCGGCGGCCGCGCCATCGCTGACCCTGCAAGTATCTAGCGAGACTGCGCCGGCCGGCGGAACAGCGCAGATCAAAGTCTGGGCGAGCGCTCCCGTACTAATCGCATCCGGTGAGCTCGTGATGCAGTTCGATCCCTCCATCTTCGGCCCGGTTGCGCAGCTTGTGGTGTTCAGCGCGACCGGCGATCAAATCGGTTACGCGATCGTCAACGGCGAACAGTTGGACATGCACTTCTCTTCGCCGTCAGCCGGCATAGGACAGTTGCCGGGATTGCCGGTATTCGAAGTGTCCGTGCCTGTGCTCGCTTCGGCAAAGGCCGCGGCAACGTCGCCAATCACGGCAACCGCAAGTTCGCCATGGACCGATCCTGTTGGCAACCAATACGCCGCGAGCGTCAATCCAGGCACGTTCACGGTGGGAGGAACTCTTTCCGTTCAGAGCGTGACGCCCGGCGGCGGATTGCTGCCCGCCGGAACCGTTGTGCAGGTCTCGGGTACCGGCTTCGACTCCGGAACCACGGCAACGATCGACGGCGTGAGCATCGCAGACATCGGTATCGCGGGCCCCACGCAAATCAACCTTACGCTCGGCGGCGCCGCGGAAATGACGGGGAAGCAGCTCAGCGTCGCGAACTCCGCCGGTGCGCGGGTCGATTACTATATCGCCCCTCCAAGCGCCCCCGCCGATCCGCAGGATCTCGAAGGCAACGGGCTTGCGAGCATCCAACCCATCCTGCCGATGGACACGTTCTCCACCGTGCAAATGGGTTATCCATTCGAGGATGCTACGTGTTGCTGGGGGCTGGCGATCTTCAACCCCAATCTCACGCCTGCGACGGTCAATTTGGACGGTTTCGCGAGCTCGGCGGATGCCAACGAGTTGCTCTTTGTCGACACTTACACCGTTCCGGCCGGCCAGCTTAACCTGATCGACATCACGCAGGCATTATCCCTGCTCAATGTCAGCGGCCAGATCTGGATCGGCATCTCTCAGCCGGTCCGGTTCATCAACGTTGAGCGGTACGAAAATGGCAACCTCCCTCCCGGTACCGAGGACGTGATCTTGTCCTATCCCAGCGCACCAACGACAACCGCCCCTCCGCTACAGGTTGCTCTTCCGGCCTTGCCACCGTCTGTCTCCTGGACCTGGCAGATCGGCGCGCCCGCACCCGCGCCGGCGACGGTGACATTGGAAGGCAGCTTCAACTTCGCTACCGCAATCTCGACTACCGGAGGTCAATGGTTGTCGGTCTCGTCGCAGCAGAACGGCTCGTCGAGCACGCTGACGCTCACACCTGACCCCTCCGCTCTCGCCGCCGGCGCTTACACCGGGACGGTCACTGTTACTCCCATCGCGCCGGCCTCTTTGAGCACGGCACCCGTCGTTTCCACCACGATCAACGTCTCGTTGACCGTGAGCAACATGCCGCTGATCTCAGCCCAGTTGGGTCCATGCTGCAATTTCATGGAGTTCGTCGCCAATCAACCCGCCGGCCCGTCGGAGAACATGACCATCGTAAGCGATGGCAGCCCCGCTCAAGTCACCGTCTCTTACTCGACGACCAGCGGGAACTGGCTGACAGTGACGCCTACCAGCGGCTCGACTCCTCTTCAGCTCACGGTCACCGCCAATCCCGCCGGTCTGAATTTGACCAACGGCGCCTATAGCGGACGAATCACGATTCAGGGTCCGGCGAATACAATCACCGTGCCGGTAAGGCTCGGCGTAAACATCCCGGAGTCCTCACCCCAGCAGGCGCAGCAAGGTGGAAACATGCTCCAGATCAACGGGCCTCCGCCCGCGTTCACTCTTCCGACCGGAATGCCCCAGCAGATGGGCGCGGCCTCATTCGTCAGCTTTCAGGAAACGGACGTGGCTCTTACTACTGTCCAGAGCAGCGTGAGCTGGCTCACAGCGACAATAGTTAGTCCCGGTCCCGTGCCGCCCGCGAGCATCGCTCTCTATCCGAATGCCTTCGGATTATCTCCCGGCAATTACTCCGGCACGCTAACGATCGATTCGTCGAATTATCCGCCGCTCGCGGTTCCACTGGCGCTCACCGTCATCGGAAATTCGGATGCACAGACAACCCTGACCGCGACTCCTCCCAGTCTCACCTTCACCGCGCCAGCGGGAGGCGTAAGCGCGACGCAGACGCTCTCAATTGCATTCAACGGCGGGCCGGTCACCTTCAATTTCTTGGGAGCGCCCGCCTGGCTTTCGGTCGAGCCCGTTTCCAGCTACAACGTAGCCGCTCCTTCGTATTCGGTTGCGGCCTCCGCGATCGACCTCCCGCCCGGAACTTACTCAGCAGGCCTGACGGTCAACTGGACCACCGGATCGTTCATCATCCCCATCACCTTTAGCGTGACAGCCACGTCGTCCTCTCCGCCGGTCATGACACAAATCGTAAGCGCAGCGTCGGCGTTGCCGGGAGCTATTTCGCCGGGCGAGATCATCAGCATTTTCGGCAGCGGAATCGGACCCTCGCCGGCCGGGCTGCAATTCAATTCCTCCGGCGATGTCGCGACTAGCCTTGCGCAAACTCAGGTGC
>JASHRP010000086.1 GCA_030037375.1 Bryobacteraceae bacterium
CCCCCGCCCCCGCCGCCGCCCGGCGGAGTTTTACGGTCGACGGCGACCCATAGTGCCGTGCGGCCCCACCAATCCCAAACGTCGAGATTGGCTCCCTTGTCGATGAGCAGCTTAGCCACGTCGTTATGCTCGTTGTCCAGGGCATTGATTAGCGGCGTAATGCCTTCCGGGGTCGGCTCATTGATATCGGCTCCGGATGCGAGCAGAGCCTCGACGCACTCATAGCACCCGCTGCGCGTCGCGTACAGCAACGCGGTGAGACCGCCTACGGGGCGGTATTGGGCGCGGGGCTCGCTGGTGATCTGGCTGGGCCAATCGGAATAGAGAGATCGAGGCCTTACGTCGGCGTCTTTCGAAAGCAGAAGTTTGGTGATCTGCGGCGCGTTCCGGCTGGCGTTGACCGCATACATCAGCGGCGTCTGATTGTGAAACTTCTCCACCGTATTTACATTCGCGCCTGCGTTAACCAGCATCTGGACGATGGAAAAATCCCCGCCGCCGATCGCCGTCATCAGCGCGGTTTCGCCATCCGGATTCGCGGATTCTGTTTTCGCTCCGGCATCAAGCAGCATCTTGACCAACCGCTCATCGGACTGCCGTGCTGCCTCCGTGAGCGGCGCCGCGCCGAACTCATTAGCGGCGTTCACGTTCGCCTTCTTGGCAAGCAATGCCGCGGCGACTTCATAATCCTTGCGATAGACGGCCCACATCAGCGGGCTGGTGCCGTCGGGCTGGGCGCGATTCACGTCCGCTCCCGCTTGAATCTGTTGGAGCGCCAGCGTGGTTTCGCCGGCTTGGACCAGCGTCGCCAGATCCGGCTGAGCCTTCGTCTGCTGCGCCTGCTTTCCTTGCGGGATCTGCTTTGCCTGCGGCGCCTGCGCTGGAACCGATTGGACCCAAGCGAGAACCGCCATACCGCCAGCACACAAAATGGTCACACTATAGCGTTTCTTCACTCGACGCCTCCTAAACAACGTTCTCGCCCAACTTGTCGTAGAATCCCCATGCGCCCTTCGCGGCGGCGTACAAGAACTTCATCGGATCTTTCCACTTGCGGGGAAGGCCATCCAGAACTTTGCCTTGCAGCATGTCCTCCGGCCCCTCTCCCGCGCGGACGTGGTCGAAAATACGCTGCCGGACTTCTTCCATCATGTCGCGCTCAGCCTTGAATTCCGCCTTGGTCATCACCGGGCCGTAGGCCGGCACGAACCGGGTTTGATCGTTGCTGATCGAGAGCAGTAAATCCATCGAATCCACGCGGCCGCCGACCCACCCGCCGGCGAACCAGTCGAGCTCGGGATCGCGAACCGGCGAAGCAACATCGCCCACCGCGATCACGTTCGCGCCTTTGAAGTGGACGTAAAGGTCGCCCGAGGTATGCGCCATCAGCAGGTAGCCGTAGGCTATCTCCTCATTACCGGCTTTCATCGACCCTTGGTCTCGAAACGTCTCCGTGGGGAGCGCGGCCTTGGGGCGAGCCTTCATATAACGCTGCTCGTCCGGAACCCAATAATCGACCCTCATCCATTCCCGGGTCCGCATTTGCGAGACGATCTTCGCGCCCTGCGCCGCGAACTGCTCGTTATTGGCGGTTTGATCGAGGTGATAATGGGTGTTGAACAGGGTCTGAATCTTGCCGTTGGGCGACAATCCCTTCAACGCGGCCATCACGGCATCGAAGGATCCCTGCGCTCCGCTGTCCACTACCACCAAACCGTCGGGGCTGGAAAAGGCGGTCACGTTCGCGCCGCCGCCGTCGATCACGGAAATGGCGCCGGTCAGCTTTGTTACGGGCTGTTGCGCCATCAACACTCGCGGGGCGCATGCGGCGAACGCACCGGCCATAGCGCCTTTCAATAAATCTCTTCTCTTGACTTGAAAACCGGGTTTCACGTCCTAACTCCTAGATCTCGGAAATGTGGCCGGTGCTGTCGCCGAAGTGATCCTGCTCGTGACCGACCTTCTGAAGCAGCGTCAAATGCAGGTTCGCGATCGGCGTGCGTTCCGCAAGCACCAGGTGCTGGCCGCCTTGCTTCAGCTTGCCGTTGCCGCCCCCGACGATCAGGTTCGGAATCGGGTAGCTGCTGTGCGCGTTGCTGTTGCTCATATTCGATCCATACATGAAGATCGCGTGGTCCAGCAGCGAGCCTTGCCCATCCGGAGTATCGGCCATCTTCTTAATGAAGTCGGCGAACTGCTGCAGATGCCACTTCTGAATCTGCACCAGCATCTTGATGCGCTCCAGATCGTCGGCGTGGTGCGAGATCGGATGGAAACCGCCGGAGATGTTGAGGAAAGGATAGCTCCGGTTGGTTCCTTCCGCGACGGTGATATAGGTCGCGACGCGCGTGAGATCGGCCTGGTAAGCCAGCGCCAGAAGGTCGTACATGACCTTCTCCTGCGCGGCGAAATCCTCCAGCTCGCCGATCGGCGCGTTGGGAATCTTGATCTTCGAAAGATTGGGGTTGGCGGGCGTCTTCGCCTGCCGCTCTACTTCGCGCACGTTCTCCAGATACCCGTCGAGAATGGCCTTGTCCTCGCTGCCCAAATCGCTCCTCAGCTTGTTGGTGCGATCCGTGATCATGTCCAGAATGCTGTTCTTCTGGCGGGCCATCGCGGCGCGCTCCTGCGGACTGTCGCCCTCGCCGAACAAGCGCAGGAAGACTTTGCGCGGGTTGTATTCCATCGGCAGCGGCGTGTGCTCGTCTCGGAAGGACAGCGTTGTAAAGGGTCCGCCGTTGCCCGCCGCCACCTGTATCGTGGTTTCCGAGGCCAATTCGAGCGAAGGAAATTGCGTGTCCTGGCTGATGAACTTGGTCATCTCCTGGTCGAGCGTGGTGGACATGTTATTGCCCTGCGGCAGCGTCGCGCTCAGCCAGGTGGCTGGGTTGCGCACGTGCACCGAACCGGCCGCGGCGGCGTTATCCAGATTCCCGAAAGTGGTCATCTGCTTCTTGAACGGCTCCAGGGGCGAGGTGATCTCGTTCAGCTTGTATTCCGCGCCTGCTCCAGACGGAGTCCAGCGATCCCATTCCTGGCCGTACTTGGTGTTGAACATGATCGCGCCGTGAGGAATGTAGAAGAAGCCCGCGCGCATCTTGGGATTCGCCGCTGTCTGCGCCAGCGCCGTGGATGCAGGCACCATCGCGCTCAGGAACGGAAGCGCCAGATTGACGCCCGCTCCCTTCAGGGCGGTTCTCCGGGAAATGTGCTTCTTGGTAATGAACATGATCTCTCCTCGCTATCCGATCCGCACAGAGCTACTTCTTGGCTTCTATTTTTTCACTTCGGCCTTTGCCACTTCGTTTGGTTTGGGAGCCGCCTTGGTGACGGCCGCCGGACCTTGTTTCCGGAACGCATCCGTATTGACGATTCCCAACACCAGGGACGCCAGCGTGTAATTGTCCTTCTTGGCGTCGCGCACCACCTTGCGAACCTGGGGCATATCGAAATATTCGAGTTCGCGGTTGATGGCGTACATCATGAGTTTCTCGGTCATCGCGGTGACGAACTTCTCCGGGGTCTTGGACAACTCCTGGCGAAGCTGCACCGGACCGTCGATCGCCGCGCCGTTCGGCATCACCGTACTGGCGTCGATCTTCGCGTTTCCGGCCTGGCGGTCCGTGGTGCGGTACTCGCCGATCGCGTCAAAATTCTCGAGCGCGAGGCCAGTGGGATCGATCACTCCATGGCATTGTTTGCAGGCGGGCTTGTCGCGGTGAGCTTCCAGGCGAGCCCGAACGGTCTTCGGAGCTTCGGCGGACGGTTCAGCCAGATTGCTTCCGACGTTCGGCGGGGGCTCCGTGGGAGGAGTGCCGATGATTTTATCGAGCACCCATGCGCCGCGCAAGACCGGAGAGGTGCGGTCGGCATAGGAGGTTCTCATCAGCACCGCGGCCTTGCCCAGCAAGCCGAAGCGGTTCGGGTCCGTGAGAGTCACGGCCGTGAATGCCGAGGTGGGCGGTCCCTGAATTCCGTAATAGCGGGCCAGCGTGTCGTTAACAAACGTCTGGTTGGAGGTCAGCAGTTCCGTCACGTTGCGGTTATCGAGCAGTATGCTGCCCAGGAACTTCTCGGCTTCCGCGGTGAAATCCTCGCGGAGGGTTGCGTTGAAGGTATTGAAGATCTTGGGGTCCGGCTTCACCAGGTCAAGGCTGTTGAGGTTCAGCCACTTCATCGCGAAGCTGGTCACCAGGCTTTCGGCCTTCGGATCGGCCATCATCCGCTTCACCTGTGCATCCAAAACGCCGGGCTTGCTCAATTGCTTCGTCTCGGCTAGCTTCAGCAACTCCGCGTCGGGACCCGTGGTCCAGAGGAAAAACGAAAGGCGGGACGCCAATTCCAGATCGCTCAGCGGAAACTCGCCGTTCTTCGAGACGGTCTTGGGAGTCTCAATGGAGCGGAACAGAAAATCGGGACTCGCCAAAACCGCGGCGACCACCTCTGTAACGCCCTGATCGAAGCTGCCGTTGTCCAGACGCCCCTCATCGTAGAATTTCATCAGGCGGGCGACATCGTCCTGCGTGACCGGCCGGCGGAAAGCCCGGTGCGCCAGGTTCTCGGCGATCTGCTTGGCGCAAGCCGTCTCGCCGGTCTTCGCGGGATCGCAAATGAAGATCAAAGGCCGGCTAACGCTGTGCGAGATGCCGGTCGGGTTGAAGGGACCTTTGATCTCCAGATTGGGGTTCTGCGGATTCAGGCGCGGCATCGGCGCTCCCGCTCCGCCGCCTCCAAAGCCCCCGCCGCCGCCGACGTTGTCGTCGGTTTGCACATGCGAACGGTCGATGAAGCCAACGATAATCGTGTGCGGGCCCGCCTCCAGCTTTACTGGAATCTTCTGGAACCGGTCCAGGATCTTCTGCCAGCCGACGTTGTTTTCTACGTTGGCGAGTCTCAGATCTTCCGTTCCGCCGATATCGCCCTTGAACTGCACCTTGCCGTCGATCATAAGCACCAGGGTGGTCCGGTTCTGGAGACCCCGGTTGTACAGGCCGATCGACTGGTCGTCGAAGCTGAAGCTGAACTGGTAGTCGCCGTCGGCCGGAAAGTTCTGCGTGATCTGCTCCGCGTCGCGCTGACGGAATCCCGGCGGGAAGGGCAATTCCGGATCCTGATGTCCCGCTGCCTGGAAGGACAAGTCGGAGATCGGCGGGTGCATGTCGCCGACCGCATTCTTGGCAATACGGCGCGCGGCGTCGATGTATTCGTCCAGGAACGCCGGCGACGTGGTCAGAACCGAGGCGATGTTGTCGAAGCCCTCCACTTGAACATCCTGCGGCAGGATATCCTTCTCGTCGACGTCGATGCCCAAAAGCGATTTCACCGAGGCGGCGTACTCCGTGCGATTCAGCCGCTCCACCGGAACGTGACCCGCGGTGATCGGGCTGGGGTTCGCGTCGAGCTTGGCTTCCATCCAAGTACTGAAGGCGTCGATATCCGCCTGCGCCGGTTGAGGGTTGCCGGGAGGCGGCATCAATCGCCCGCGCAATTTCCGCAGAGCCTTCTCCCAGACCTCCGCATTTGCCTCGGGATGCGCGATGTCCATCGTGTCGAACGTAACACCGCCGGTCTTCAGCGT
>JASHRP010000760.1 GCA_030037375.1 Bryobacteraceae bacterium
ACGTTCGCGTTCGCGGTGGCGCGGGTGAAGCCACGCTGCGCCTGCCATCCAACGTAGGCGTGGAGGCGTCGGTACGCGGCGGCATCGGCGAAATCGAGGCGTCGGGACTGCGCGGGGACAAGCGCCGTTACTACAACGATGCGTACGGGAGCTCGAAGGTGACCGTGCACGTCGATATCGAAGGCGGCGTCGGGTCCATCCATCTCATCGCGGAGTGATTGACAAAATCACACAGGCTGAATCGGCGCGTCTGCGTCGAACCGGCGCTTGTCGGTCTGCCAGCCGTCAGGCGTAAGGAACATCGCGCCTTCGCTGCTCGCCTTCTCCGCATCCTTTTCCTCGGATTTCTTCTTGAAGAAATTCCGGCCCAGGAATGCGACCACGACGCCAATCAGCTCCTGCGAGGCGTAGTCCTTGATGGCCTGGATGAAAGGGCCAAGATGCATGTGTGGCCATCATAACAGCGAGGTGCACGGTAGAGGAGTTCGCGGGATGATGGAGATATGAAGTGGCTGTTGTTCCTGCTGCTTGTGCCAGCGGTTTTCGGGCAGGATGCCAAAGAGCCGGATGCGAAAGAGATTATCCGCCAGTCCGTCCATCACGATCTCCTGAACTTCGAGCGCCTCAAGAATTACACCTACCAGGAGCACGACGAGGTCAAGAGCCTCGACAAGCACGAAAAGCTCAAAAAGACGGAGCGCGATACCTACGACGTTCTCATCATCGGCGGGCACGATTATGAGAAACTGATCGCGCACGACGACAGGCCGCTCTCTCCCAAGGACGCCTCGAAGGAACAGGAGAAGATGGACAAGGAAATCGAGCGGCGCAACCACGAATCCGCGTCGGACAAGGCGAAGATCGAGAAGCAGCGCCAGGAGCAGCGCAAGTTCCTCGATGAAGTGCCCGAAGAATTTAACTTTAAACTGCTCGGCGTGGACCAGGTCAGCGGCAAGCCGGCCTGGGTGATTTCGGCCGAGCCGAAACCGGGCTACGAACCAAAATCTCGAGGCGCGAAATTCATCGCCAGCATGCGCGGGAAGGTTTGGATCGATCAGGCCGAATACCAATGGGTAAAGGTCGAAGCGCAAGCGACGGGGAAAATTTCGTATGGATTCGGCATGCTGAAGGTCAATCCCGGCGCGACCGTGAAGTTCGAACAGGCTCGTGTCAATGATGAGGTTTGGCTGCCCGCGCATGCCAGCATCCGCGTCGATGGGCGAGCGGCGCTGCTGGTCCCGATTCACGACCAAATCGAGATGCAGTTCAAGGATTACCGCAAGTTCCAGGCGGAATCGCAATTCGTCGCGGGCGGCCAGGTGCAATGAGTTAGCCTAGGCCATCCAATGCTTGCCGGGCGAACTGGAGCACAGCGGCCGGTTTTTCCGAATTCTGCGGCAGCGGCAACCGGAGCACGCCCGCCGGCGTGAATTGCGCGCCCGCGGAGTTCGACACCAGCGCCATCAGCCGAGCCGGATCGATCTTCGATTCCGGATGAATTTTTATGTTGAGCGCGCCGCCGCGACGGTCGATCGCCTCGACTCCGGTACGCTGGGCCTGCGTCTTGAGCAGCGCGAACTGCACCAAGGTGTCGACAGCTTCGGGCGTCGGACCGTACCGGTCGGCTAAGTCGGCGCGAACCTTTTCGGCTTCGCCCTGATCGCGAATATCGGCGATGCGTTTGTAGGCGCGGAGACGCTGCTGCTCATCGGCGATATATTGGGGTGGAATCCGGATATCGAGCCCGAGGTTGAGCGAGGAATGCACTTCGAGCGGCCGCTCTTCGCCCTTGAGATCCTGAATCGTCTCTTCCAGCAAACGGAGATACGTGTCGAAGCCGACGGCCGCAATGTGCCCGTGCTGTTCTCCGCCAAGCAGGTTGCCCGCGCCGCGCAACTCCAAGTCGAGCGCGGCGATCTTGAACCCCGCGCCGAGATCCGAGAATTCGCGGAGCGCGGCCAAACGCTTGCGCGCGATATCGCTGAGCTCGGTATCCACGGGCACCAGCAAGTACGCATACGCGCGGCGATTTGACCGCCCCACGCGGCCGCGCAATTGGTAGAGCTCGGACAGGCCGTAACGCTCCGCGTGCTCGATGATCATCGTGTTCGCCAGGGGAATGTCCAGGCCGTTTTCGGCGATAGTGGTGCAAACCAGCACGTCGAACTCGTGATGCATAAAGGCGAGAAGCACTCGCTCGAGTTCCTTTTCGTCCAACTGCCCGTGTCCGACACCCACGCGGCAACCGGGAACGAGCTCTTGAACCCATGCCGCGCGCGTGAAGATCGAATCGACTCGATTGTGCAGGAAGTAAACCTGGCCGCCGCGCGAGAGCTCCTGCTCAATGGCCGCACGGACGAGTTCCGGCCCGAAGTGAGAGACCACGGTGTGAATTGCCAGCCGGTCCTTGGGCGGCGTCTCGATCACGCTCATATCGCGGATTCCCAGCAAGGACATGTGAAGGGTTCGCGGAATGGGAGTCGCGCTCATGGAAAGAACGTGAACGTTCTTTCGCATTTGCTTGAGCCGCTCCTTGTGGCGTACGCCGAAGCGCTGTTCCTCGTCTACAATCAGGAGCCCGAGATCGTGGAACTGAACGTCTTTCGAGAAGAGCCGGTGCGTTCCGATGGCGATATCCACTTTGCCCGCGGCCAAGCCCTCGATTTCTGCCTTCATCTCCTTCGCATTGCGCAGTCGTGAAAACATTTCGATGCGAACTGGAAACGCCGCGAAACGGCGCTTGAAGGTTTCGAAGTGCTGAAGGGCGAGCACAGTGGTCGGGGCGAGCACGGCGACCTGCTTGCCGTCGCCCAGCGCCTTGAAGGCCGCCCGCATGGCGACTTCGGTTTTCCCGAATCCCACGTCCCCGCACAGCAAACGATCCATCGGATGCGGCGATTCGAGATCGCGCTTAATCTCTTTGGTCGCCTGAAGTTGATCTTTGGTTTCCGTGTATTCGAAAGAGTCTTCAAATTCGCGCTGCCAATTCGAATCCGGAGAGAACGCGAAACCCTCGGCCAAGCGGCGCTCTGCGTAGAGCTTCAACAGCTCATCCGCCATATCGCGCATTTTGGCTTTGACGCGAGATTTGCGCGCTGTCCATGTGGAGCCGCCGAGCTTATCGAGAGGAGGCGCGGCGTCCCCGGCCCCGCGGTACTTCTCGATCAGGTCCATGCGCGCGAGCGGCACGTAGAGCTTCGCATCGCCCGCGTACTCGAGCAACATGAAATCTCCCTTTTGTTCGCCCTGGACAATTTCGCGCAGTCCAGCAAAACGTCCGACGCCGTGGGTGGTGTGGACCACGTAATCGCCGGGCTTCAGATCCGCAAGATCCGACGCAAATGCGGAAATTTGTTTCTTCGTCGCTCCGGGCCGCGCGACCAGATCGGAGGTATCGAAGAGATCCTCCATGCCGATGAACGCAACCGATGAATCCGGAAATACCACTCCGCGCCGGACCAATCCCTTGATCAGGTACGTGCTGGCGACGGGACCGGCGAGATAAGCCCGCTCGGCGAGGTAAGGCGAAGCCGCCTCATTCGGCGCTAAGCCGAGCTGGAATGGAACTGAGTACTCGCGCAGGATGTCAGCAAGACGTTCGAGTTCGCCTTGCGTGGGCGCGAAGAAGGCGATCCGATATCCCTGCTCAACCATCGTTCGCGCCTCCGCGACAGCCACTTGCATGTTCCCGTGAAAGGCAAGCGACGGGCGCGTGGCGATGCGCGGATGAGAGGGATCTAGATCCAACTCGCGAAGTTCAACCGTGGGTCGCGGGCCTACCAGCGGATGGAAATCTTCCCATTGATAGAAATTCGCGGCCGCGAGTTCCGACGCCTGATTCTGGTTAAGGCGCTTCCACAACCGCTCCGACGCAGCCTTGAGCTGTTCCGGTTCATCTAGAAACACCGTGGCATCCGCCGCAAGGTCGAACAGCGAATTCGGACGGGCATCTTCAAGCGCGGCGGAAAATTCCCAGCCAGGGAACGGATCCATACCGCGCAAACGCGGCTGCTCCGCCAGCGGAAGAATCTGCGCCTCCGAGATTTTCATGACGGAGCGCTGGGATTCGACCTCGAATCTGCGGATCGATTCGATTTCATCGCCGAAGAATTCGACGCGTAGCGGACGCTGGCTTTCCGCGCCGAAAACGTCGAGAATTCCCCCGCGCACCGAATACTCGCCGACCATCTCGACCGGATCGCGGCGCGAGTACCCGATCGATTGAAGATGCGTTTGAATATCGTCGAGCGGGAGCTCTTCGCCGGTCCGCAACTCTAATGCGAGCCTGCGGTAGTAGGCGGCGTCATGAATGCGCAGCAGAGCCGAGCCGACCGGCGCGATCGTGATCGGCGCTCCGCCGGTCGCCATCCGCCAGAGTCCGATGGCGCGCTGCTCGGCGATCTCCGTATGCGGAGAGAGCCGCTGGCCGGGCAGAACATCCCACGCGGGAAGAAGCTGCGGATGGCCGGCCTCGGGCCGCCCGACGAGAAGATCGAAGAAGGCTTCGCACAGCTCAGTGAGCAGCTCCGCACGCTGGTTTCCATCCGCCAGTACCAGCAGCGGCTTCTCGAGCGCCTGCCACGCGAGCACCAGGTACAGCGCCTTCGCGGCTGGCGTTAATCCGGATAGGGCGAAAGGACCCGCTTCATGCCGCACGAGTTTCGCAAGGAGTTCTTGAAACGCCTCGTGCCGGTTGAGGGTGTGAAACAGGTCGCGGACTGCGGGATGGGTCACGGCTGGCGCTAGACGCGGGTTGCGGCCCGAGGCTGTCTGGCCAGCAGCTCCTTCTCGATGTTCGTGGTTGAGAATCCCGGTTCGAGCGGGAGAAGCATGACTTTGCCGCCAGCAGCTTCAACTTCTTCGCGGCCCGCAACGAAGTGCGCCCAGTCCGCGCCTTTAACCAGAATGTCGGGAAGAACAGCCGCGATCAACTCACGTGGCGTTTCTTCGTCAAAGAGCGTGACAGCGTCAACGGCGGCCAAGGCGAGCGCCATGCGAGCGCGCTGATTCTCGTCCAGGAGGGGGCGGGACGGGCCCTTGATGCGCGAGACGCTTACGTCGGCGTTCAGTCCCAAAATCAGCACATCGCCCAGCGATCGAGCGCGCTCGAGCAGCCGCACGTGGCCGGGGTGGAGCAGATCGTAGCAACCGTTAGTGAAAACAACAGTTTTGCCTTCGGCGCGCCAACCGGCGCGAGCTTGCACCAGTTCGGCGCGAGTGTAGAGGACTCCCATGCAAATACCTTCTATTGTACGTACGATTCATATGCACAGCGGCCGCAAGGGAGTTAGAATGAACTAGATGTTTCAGCCGCACCAAAATCTGAGCGACCAGATCAACGGCAACATCATTCGTAGCGAGATCGAGGGCGGCGTCTACCTGCGGGATCTGCCGGAAGACGCGGAACTAAAGGTCGTTACCCAGAATCGCGGTTACACGTTAAGAGTTCGCCGTGACGGATCGGCCCTGATCTCCGGTCATCCGGAGTTTTGCCCGGAGCCTGTGCTGGTAAGGATCAACGGGTGCAACTGGGGGGGCTCGATGCTCAAGGCAGCGTATTTGGGCCGCGGAATGCATTTGGAGTTCCGGCACCCGAAGTATAAGGGCCCCATCGTCACATCGCGGATTGTCGATATCGTGATGGGCGGCCGCGCCGCGTAGGCTGCGCCGCCGCGGAGTCGGCCAGTTAAGACTGTTTTCGAACCAGTCCGTCGACGACCTTGATGAGCGCGTTTAACCGCTCCTCGGTATGGGCTCCCAGCTCCGCGAGCTGCTTGAGCCGCTCGTCCGTACGCGCTCCCTGCTCCGCCAGCTTGTCCAGACGAATCGTCAGCTTGTCCAGCCGATCAGTGAGCACGACCTGGGCCGCGAGCAAGAGCTTATGCTCCTCACGGAACTGAACGTGATCGTTTATAAGCAGGTCGAGCGCCCGTTCGATCCGGTCTAGCCGGGAAGCTCCATTTTGTTCTGACATGCTGACAATCCCAGTTTAGCCCAGCGCTGTTTCCACTAATGCGCTCATGCAATCGATCACAAAATCAGGCGGATCGGCGGCAAACGTCTCGGGCTGAAATCCCCAGCTCACGCCGCAAGCCTTAACCCCCGCGTTGCGAGCCGTGCGCACATCGACAGCGCTGTCGCCAACCATCATCGTGCGTTCCGGCGATGCTCCGCTTTCGGACATCAACGCCTGAATCCCGCGCGGATGCGGCTTCTTCTCCTCGAAGCTATTGCCGCCGTAGACGCGGAAGAAATGCATCTCCAGCCCCAGCCCTTCGACCAGTGAGACACTGAATCGCACCGGCTTGTTCGTCAGTACGGCCAAGGGTACGCCGCCATCGTGCAGCCGGTCCAGCCCTTCGCGCACGCCTGGATAAAGAGTAGTCGCGTCCAGCATATGTTCCCGGTAGTATTCGAGAAAATACCGCAAGGTCTCCGCGAGCTCTTCTTCGCCCGCTCCCGGAAAGACGCGTCGGATCAGCGTTGGCGCTCCGTGTCCAACATATGACGAAACCGTCTCGAGCGGCAGCGGAGGCAGCTTCTTCCAGGCGCGCGTGGCGTTCACGGAGTTAGCCAGATCCAATTTCGAATCGATCAGCGTGCCGTCGAGGTCGAAAATGAGCAACTCGGCGCGACTCATATCACGTGGTCTTCTTTCTTCTCCGGCAACTCCTGCGGCTTTTTGCGGCGAGCCTTCCTTAGTTGGTCGTCCCAATCCTTATGAATCTCTTGCAAGCCATCGCGTACCGCCTCCTTCAAGTCGGCCGGCGCAATCGATGCAAACAGATCCGATGCATCGACGGCGTACGGAAGAAGCATTGAGCTGACCATCCAATTCGGAAGCGGCCGGGGGCTGAACGCCAGCAATACGGCCACGAATCCCACGCCGATCACCGCGCCGCGCACGATTCCGAACGCCGCCCCTAACAGGCGATCCAGCCAGGAAAGACCAGTCCACTTAAACAGCGTCGAGACAAGTTTTGCGATGAGAGCGCCCGCCATCAGAACCGCCCAGAAGACGAACAGAAAACCGAACACGTTGGAAAGCGGGAGTGAGCTTATGAATTTGTGAAACCACGCCGCCGGAATCCCGTAGAACCAGAATCCGAAAATCAGGCCCGCGATGGCCGCGCAGAACCCGATCCCGACGCGCGCAAATCCGGCCACGAATCCGGCGATCAAAGAGCTGACCACGATTACGGCGAGCAGCAGGTCGAGCAGGCTCATTTGTTAGGATCGAGCTCGCGGCCTGTCAGTGCGCGATAAGCTTCCTTGTATTTTTGGCTGGTTCGCGTCGCGATCTCTTCAGGTAATCCAGGGGCGGGAGGCTGCTTGTTCCAGTGGATGGATTCAAGATAATCGCGCACGTATTGCTTGTCGTACGAGGGCTGGGAGCGGCCGGGTTGATATTCGCTCGCTGGCCAGAAGCGCGACGAGTCAGGAGTCAGAACTTCATCGGCCAGGATAATCCGGCCATCGGAGATCCCGAACTCGAACTTGGTGTCCGCGATGATAATGCCGCGCGTGCGCGCGTATTCCGCGGCTTTGCGATACAGCGCCAGTGTCAAATCGCGAAGCTTGGAGGCTGTCTCCGCGCCGACAATCGCCGCGGCTTGATCGAAGGAGATGTTCTCGTCGTGGCCGCTTTGCGCCTTGGTCGCCGGCGTGAATAAAGGCTTCGGCAGAGCGTCGGACTCGCGCAGGCCGGCAGGAAGAGGAATTCC
>JASHRP010000761.1 GCA_030037375.1 Bryobacteraceae bacterium
TGAATCCCGCCCCGGCGCCGGCCGGAACCAGCATCGACGGCATGGAGCGCAGGATGATTTTCGATGCCCTCGCCGCCACCGGAGGCCACCAGCAGCGGGCCGCGGCTCGCCTGGGGATCTCACGCCGCACTCTAAGCCGCAAGCTCAGGGCCTATCAGACGGAAAGCACCGGAGCGGTCGCATGAACCCGGTCCTGCGCCGCGAGAGCCGCAGGGAACCGCGACGCACCGCCCAGGGCGAAGTGGTGATCCGGCTGAGCATCCCCCATGCGCTCGAGATTCGCGGAAGCCTGGTGAACATAAGCCCCAGCGGATTCCGCGTGGCTCACGGTTATCGCGCGCTCGAAGCCGGCCAGACCGTCGAGTTCACCCACGTCGAAGCCTCCGGCCACGCCCGGGTGGTGTGGAACCGCGTCTTCGGCGAGCGAGTGGAGACGGGGTTTCTGGTGCTGCCGATCTGACCTTGCCGAAGCGCAGCTATCCGATCTGGCAAAACCGTTGCTTCCAGAAGCTGTAGCCGCCGTTCGATAGACCAGCTCGCTAATCCCTCAAATTCAAGCGTCTGGCGTTCGCTTAAAAGGGTTTTTCGGTCCGGCCGATATGAAAAACGGCGTCGAATGTTGGGAGCACATCGCCGGATGTCGCGCATTGCGAACTCACTCTTGCTATTCACCGTCTCTCTCATCCCGTCCCTCGGACGACTGAAACGGGACAGGCGCGGGAGGGAGGACGCCGCAAATTCGCCTCAACTCCCGTGCCCCGATGTAACCGCTCGCAAGCGCCGCGAAGAGGCGATTCGCTCCAGCCAAGGAACGTATCAGTTGATCCTGGCGCATTTACCGGAAGTCATCTGGGAAGCCGACGACCAGGGACGTTGCATCTTCATTACGCCGAACATTGAGCAACTTTGCGGTTACACCCCAGAGGAGATCTATGCCTCCGGTGTCTGGTTCGAACGAATCCACCCCGCCGATATCGAAACTACCCAGCGCGCTTATGCGTCGCTGCTTAGCGAAAATCGGACGTTCGACATCGAATACCGTATTCAGCACAAGAACGGAACTTGGATCTGGCTGCACGCCAGGGCGTTGCGCAGCTTTTACAAAAACGGCGTACGCACCACCGTCGGCATTGTCTCGGAAGTAACCGAACGCAAGCGCATGCAAGAGGAGTTGCGAGAAGCAGAGAGCAAGTATCGCTCCCTGCTCAATAACATTCCGGATGCGCATTGGGTGATCGACGCGGAAGGACACGTGATATTTGCGAACGTTAGTCCCGGAATTGGGAAAGCCCTAGGCCATACGTCCGAGGACCTTTATCGGCGAGGAACTGAGCTTTGGTTTTCGGCGATCCACCCTGAGGACGCGCCGAGAGTTCAGAAGGGTATCCAAGACCTTTTTGAAAAGGGCAAACCGTACGACGTGGAATGCCGTGTCAGAAGCAAAGATGGCGACTGGCTGTGGATGCATGACCGCGCGGTGCTCACGCGAGAGAAGAACGGCAAACTCTACGCCCACGGCTTGCTCTCCGACATTACGGATCGCAAGCGGGCCGAAGTCGAGCGCCAGCAGTCCGACGAGCGCTACCGGCGGCTGTTTGAGCGGAATTTAGCCGGTGTTTTCCGGGCCACGCTGGCCGGCAAACTCTTGGATTGCAATCCCGCGCTAGCAAGCTTTCTCGGCTACGGATCCGTGTTGGAATTAACTTCACCGAAGATTAGAGTTGAGGATCTTTACTTTGACCGGCGAGACCGTGCCGTCTTCCTCGACGCATTGCAAGCATCCAGATCGTTAAGCGGCTATGAGCTGAAGCTTCGCGGCAGAGATGGCGCTGCGATATGGGTGGTCGTCAGCGCCAGCATTGTCGAGGACGAAAACGAAACAGGCCCGGTCATCGAAGGTACGATGATTGACATCTCGCGCCGCAAGTGCATGGAGGAGGAATTGCGGGCCGCGAAGGAAGCAGCCGAAGCTGGCAATCGGGCTAAGAGCGAGTTTCTGGCGCGGATGAGTCACGAGATTCGAACGCCGTTGAATGGCGTCATCGGAATGACCGAGTTGGCGCTGGACACCGATCTCAGTGCAGAGCAGCGCGATTATCTGGAAACCGCCGAGAGCTCCGCGGAAGCCCTGCTGACGGTGATCAGCGACATTCTAGACTTCTCCAAAATCGAGGCCCACAAACTTGAACTTGAAGAAGTGACCTTTGATCTCAGAGAGAGGATCAGCGCGGCTGTGCGTCCATTAGCTGTGCGCGCCTCGCAAAAGAACCTGGAGCTGATGTGTGAAATCGATCCGGAAGTTCCCACAAAGGTAATCGGCGATCCAGCACGGCTCCGCCAGATTCTGCTGAACCTTTTGGGGAATGCCATCAAATTCACGGAAACCGGCGAAGTGTTGGTGCGCGTGAGCCGAGTGTCGGCCAGCGTTAACCATGCGGTCTTGGAGTTCAGCGTCCAAGACACCGGCCTGGGCATTTCGCCCGAACAGCAAAGCACCATCTTCAATGCGTTCGTTCAAGCCGATACCTCGTTCACCCGGCGGTTCGGAGGAACCGGCCTGGGACTGACGATTTCCGCGCAATTAGCGTCGCTGATGGGGGGCAAGATTTGGCTGGAGAGCGGCCTGGGAAAGGGAAGCACGTTCCACTTTAGCGTGAGTCTTGGTGTCGCAGCGGAGGGGAGGATCGCTCGTATGCCCGCGATCGCCGCGACGCTAAAGGGTCTCCGCGTTCTCGCTGTCGACGACAATGCGACCAGCCGAGAGATTCTGGTCAGAATGCTTCGCTCGTGGGGACTCGACGCCACCATTTTGGGAAGCGCGGAGGGAGCGCTCGATCGGCTGGAGCGGGCCGCTCAATGCGGAGAACCTTATTCGATGTGGGTCGTCGACGCGCATCTGCCGGGCACAGACGGTTTTGCATTGCTCCAGCGGATGCGAGAGCGCTCCGCAATAGCCGCGACACCTGCCGTGATGTTGATATCGGGAGGGGGCGGCCACGACATTGCGCGATGCCAGCAAATGGGAGTTTCGGCGTATTTAACCAAGCCTGTTTTAGGACCGGAGCTTCTGGAGGTTATTTCCAAGGCTCTGGGCGCTGAATCGCACCCGCGTGGAACGGCCGTATTCGAATCCGCATTAGAGTCGAACGAAACGCTAGCGTCTTTGAAAATTCTTGTGGTAGACGACAATCCTGTTAATCGGCGGCTTGCCGTTCGGGTTCTCGAAAAGCGCGGTCACGGAGTACAGTCGGCTTCGTCCGGACGCGAAGCTTTGACGCTCATTGCCGGGACGCGCTTCGATGTAGTCTTGATGGACGTCCAAATGCCCGACTTGGACGGATTTCAGACCACGGAGGCGATCCGGCGTGAAGAGCAGGGTTATCACTTGCCGATCATCGCGATGACGGCTCATGCGCTGCAGGGAGATCGGGATCGCTGCCTTGCCGCGGGAATGGATGCTTATGTGGCCAAGCCGATCAACGTCCGAGAGCTTATTTCCACAATTCAGCAAGTCGTTACGCACAATATTGGCCGGGGCTTAGAAGCCTGACGCCCACGCTCGGAATAACCAAAGACGATCAATGTCCCTTCGCTCAACAGAACCGAACGGCCGGGATTTAACCCAACCGGCCTCGGTCTGCTATCCTAAGCCCTTATACTTTCGCCGCAAATGAGCCTGTTCGCGACCAAGCCGCTGGATCTCATCCTTGCTGACGCGGAAGGCGGCACGCTCAAGCGGTCCCTCAGCGCCAGCCAGCTTGTGGCGCTCGGCATTGGCGCGATCATCGGAGCGGGCTTGTTCTCGCTCACCGGCCTCGCGGCGGCGCAGAACGCCGGACCCGCGGTCGTGATCAGCTTCACTCTCGCGGCGATCGGCTGCGCCTTCGCCGGCCTCTGCTACAGCGAATTCGCGACCATGATCCCCATCGCCGGCAGCGCGTACACCTATTCGTACGCCACCATGGGTGAGCTGCTCGCGTGGATCATCGGCTGGGACCTGGTGCTCGAATACGCGGTGGGCGCGTCGACCGTGGCGGTTGGCTGGTCGGGTTATCTGGTCAGCCTGCTCAAGGATTTCGGCATAACGTTTCCCGCCGAACTGGCGGCCTCGCCGTTTGAGCCGGTGACGCTGCCCGGCACAACCACGGTCATTCACGGCATCATCAACCTCCCCGCGCTGTTCATCGTCGTCGCCGTTTCCCTGGTGCTGATGATCGGCATTCAGGAATCGGCCCAGGTGAACACGGTCATCGTGCTGCTCAAGATTTCGGTTGCGGTCCTATTTATTCTGCTCGGGTGGGCCTACATCGATTCGAAAAACTACACGCCCTTCGTTCCGCCCAACTCCGGCGAATTCGGCGTGTTCGGATGGAGCGGCGTGCTGCGCGGCGCGGGCAAGGTATTTTTCGCGTTCATCGGATTCGACGCGGTCTCCACCGCCGCACAGGAGGCGCGTAAGCCGCAGCGCGACATGCCCATCGGCATCGTCGGATCGCTCGCCGTCTGCACCTTGCTGTACGTGATCTTTTCGCACGTGCTAACGGGAATCGTCAATTACAAGGATCTGAACGTGGCCGCGCCGGTGGCCGTGGCGATAGACCATACCTCCTACGGCTGGCTGCGTACGGCGGTGAAGCTCGCGATCATCCTGGGATTCACATCCGTGATTCTAGTGATGCTGCTCGGCCAGAGCCGCGTCTTCTTTTCGATGTCGCACGACCGGCTGCTTCCGAAAGTCTTCGGCGAAGTTCATCCGCGCTTCCGCACGCCCTGGCGGTCGAACCTGCTGTTCATGGCGTTCACTGGCCTGTTCGGCGCGTTCGCTCCGCTTTCCACGCTCGGCGATATGACCAGCATCGGGACGTTGTTCGCGTTCGTCCTGGTCTGCATAGGCATCATGGTGATGCGCAAGACTCACCCGGAGCGCTACCGTCCCTTCCGGACGCCGTTCGTGCCATTGGTCCCAATCCTAGGGATCGCGTTCAACCTGTTCCTGATGTTCGGTCTGGGCCTGTCGAACTGGATTCGTCTATTCGGGTGGATGGCCGTCGGGCTGATCATCTATTTCACTTACAGCCGCAAGCGCAGCATCACGTCCAATTCT
>JASHRP010000762.1 GCA_030037375.1 Bryobacteraceae bacterium
GCTCCAGAAGATGGGCTATACCAACGTGATCTCGCTCGACGGCGGATGGCGGGCCTGGAATGAGGCTGGGTTGCCGGTAGAGAAGGCTTAGGCTTCTTTTTCGATGTCCTTAAAGCCGCGCATCGAGCACTTCTTCGACCCGGTGCAGTTCGGAGCGCCATAAGTCACGCATGCAGTCGAAGCGCTCGTCGATCGCATCGAAGCGCCTGTTGATTCCTTCGAAGCGTGCGTTCACCACCTCGAAACGGGCATCGAATTTCGTCTCTAACCCGTCGACCTTGGCATTGATGTACGCGATTAGAATGCCGATAAGGGCGGCATTGAAGAGGAGAGGAATCCCCATGGCGATGTAAAGCTGTTTGTTGCTCACCACAGCGTTAGTGTTGCTCCGCTGCGATCATTCTCGCACGAAACTCTATAGCCCCAGCGTCCGTGCCGCGCCAACGACCTCAAGCCCGCGATCGCGAACTCGCCCACCTCGCCGACGATCAGCGCCCGCAATCCCCGTTTTCGCATTTCGCGGAAATCCGTCCGCAATCCCACTCCCGCGAATGTCAGAAGCGGGCGCCTCGCGATGAGGACCCAATTGCGGATTGGTGCGGCCTCCGAAAGCGGGAGGGAAACGGTATTGATGCGTACGTGACCAAACCGGTTCGTCAGTCGCTCCTGCGAACGGCTCTTATTACCGCGTTGCCCAAAATGGCAGATATGACGGTAGTAGAGATAGCTTGAATGACACCGATGGCAGCCGGCAAGTCGCCCTGGTCAGCCAAGAATCGAGATGGCATCTGCTATACTTCTTTTCCTGGAGGCTCCCCCGATATTCCTCCTGCTCACTCCCGTCATGTTGACTTCCAGCGGCGCCGGATTGCTGTCGCGTGAACGCCCCTCGCGGGTCTTCGAGGGGTTTGAACTCAGAGGCGAGTTCTCTTCGCTCGCCCAAGCAATCGAAGCCGCACTTAAGGGTGGATTGGATTTGGCGACGGCCATCATCGAAAAGCGCGGCTGCCGGCACTCCGTGAACGACTGGATCGCCTTTCACGTCGCCGGTGGCGAATTCAGAGCGGGCTAGGCTCTGAATTGTTGGAAGTGAGAAACACCGCGCTGAACGCTTGCGGCTTTGCCAGTACTTGGGATCCGAAGCCCCGGCTCCTGCCTGCGCCGACCTCCAGCTTTCGGTTGGCTCGCAGGGAGTGACTAATCTCGTTCGCGTATTTGCGAAATGGTGCGGTCGCTCGAAACTTTCCGGAGCCCGCTACGTTCAAGATCGCGTCACGGTCCCAGGCGTCCGCGTTGCGGTAGAGATGTCTCAGCCGGTGGCGGGCTTCGGCGTAGGAGTGCAGATCCGCCAAATGCATGTAGAAGTCGCCTTTGGCCAGCAGGATGTCCAGAATCGGGTCAAAGACGCCGGACTCGCCGGGAAATGACCCGAGGAGATTAGATCGAGCGCCGCGCGCGTTTCCGGATCGTGCGCGGTCGCGGCACGCCGCGCGAGGTGCAGCTCTCGGCGAAGATCTGCCGGCGAACGTAGTTCAGCCGTTGCGGGTTTTGCGGGCAGTCACTCTTAGCCGGCGGGAGCTACGTTTTTCTTCTCCGCAGCCGCGCCTGCGTGCTTGCAGCCGCGGCGTTCGCCCAGCGACCATCGCGCAATGGCTTTGAGCTCGCGTTCGGGCCGTTCTGTCATGACCTTTAGTTTTCCCGCATAGATGCAGCCCTGGTTGCCATCCAACGATAGAAAGTCGCCTTCGTTGATCGTTTGGCTGCCGATGCGGCAGCACCGGCGGCACAAGTCAATTTCGAGGCTGGCGCAACCTATCACGCATACCTTCCCCAGCTGCCTTGCGACTACCGCCGCATGGGAGGTGCGGCTGCCCGCGGCGGTCAAGATGCCGCAAGCTGCCGCAAGTCCCTTAAGATCCGAGGTGGACGTTTCGCGACGCACCATGATAACCGGAAGGCCTTCCTTAGCCATTCGTTCAGCCGCGGCCGAATCGAAGGCGGCAGCTCCGCTGACCACCCCGATGGATGCGGCTTGAGCGCGCGCGAGCGGCTCAGCGGAGCGCGAATCCAAGCGGGTTCGGGAAACACTCGCAAGGTCGATGTGGCTCAGGCGGCGCTGGGCTTCAACGGGGTCGATGAGCCCCTCTCGCGCCAGGTCGACCGCGATTCGCAACGCAGCCCAGTCGGAGCGTTTTGCGTTGCGCGACTGCAGGAGATACAACACGCCGCTTTGGAGCGTGAACTCAAAATCCTGCGCGTCGCGGAACAAGGCCTCGAGTGTCTGGCTAGTGGATTCGATTTGCCTCCAAACCGCGGGTAACGAACGGCGCAGGCGCTGATGATCGTCCGCCCGATAGCGGCCGGCGACTACGTCCTCCCCTTGGCCGTTGAAGCGGAAATCGAGATACAGCTCACGCTCTCCCGTAGCGGGATTGCGGGTAAACGCGACGCCTGAGCCGGATTCGCCGCCCGCATTGCCGAAGACCATCGTCTGGACAGTGACCGCGGTTCCGATCGAGTCGTCGATCTGATTCATCCGCCGGTACGTGATCGCCTTCGGAGCGTCCCAGGAACGGAACACGGCGGCCGCCGCTCTTTGCAACTGTTCTTCAGCGTCCGTAGGGAAAGCTTCGCCCGCCAGTTCACGAAAGCAGTCATTCATGTCCCGCGCGAGTTGCCTCAGAGCCCTAAAATCGAGGTCCCGGTCGGTTTCGACTCCTGCGTTTGAAACCGCCTGAGCGGCCAGGTCCTCAAATGGCCCAGCGGGGAGAGCTTGGACGACTTCGGCATAGCCTTGAATCAGGCGCCGAAAGCAGTCCCATGCGAGCCTCGGGTTGCCGGTGAGGCGAATGAGCCCGTCCACCGAATCCGGATTCAAGCCGATATCCAGAACGGTCTCCATCATTCCCGGCATGGAGATGGCGCTGCCGGAACGAACGGAAACCAAAAGCGGCCGCCGCGGCGAACCAAATCCCAGGCGGGTGAGTTTTTCCAGGCTTTCGATTCCTCCGCGCAGGGCTTCGGCCAGGGCGTTGTCTTCCGCCGCGTCTTGATGGAGGCGCTTGGCCCAGCTTGCGGGAAGGACGAAGCCGGGAGGAACCAGTAATCCGGCCGCGGCCATTCGCATCAGATTCCATGCTTTGTTGCCGACCTCTTCGGCCGAGGTTTCCGGCAACGGTCCCGGCACGATGTGGTATATGTTGCGGCCTGACATGACCTCAAGCTCCTAACACGTTTGCGAAGAGATGATCCCGCGCCATCAGACCCGCACTCTTGAGTGAGTCGGCGGCGGCTTCCAGACTTCCGCCGATCTCGGAATACAAGTGGAGCTGCCGGAAATTACGCGCGTGCTGGACGGCCGCGTGGGTCAGCGCGCGCTCGGCGTCATCTGCCTGATGTTCCAGCGCGAGCAGCCGGTCGACGGCCAGCAGAAAATCGTCCGCGTCCTCCTGCCTGCCGGCCTTCTTGACGTGCGCGGCATGGCCTAGCGCCTTGATCCACTCCTGCGCGGCTTCCATGAGCAAGCTTCCAAGAATGCCCACCGCTTCCAGCGCCTCGCCGCTTGGCTTGCTCGCTTTCAGCAACCCGAGCAGAAACGCGACCTCTTCCAGTTCGTCCGCGGCATCGTCAGCTCTCTCGGTCACGTTGAACAGCGAAGCGTACTCGGGCCGTTTCCGCACGGCTTCGCGCGCGGCGATCACTAGCTGGTCGGCGTCGTGCTCAAAAGCGCGCGCCCGTTTAGCCAATTGCCCGTAGTATGGGCCGTCCTCGTCGCTCGCGATCGCCCGGAGGCCGTCCCGCACGTGTGCCGCCAGCTCAAAGATAAGTCCGGCATGTTCTCCGGCGACTTGCAACAAACGTTGCCCTTCGCTCGACAGGTGTGCCTGCAATTCGGCGCACACGCGGTCGTGAACGAGGCTCGCCGATTTATGCTCCTTGAGTCCCTCGGTCGTAGCGCGGAAGACAAACTCAACGAACTCGGCCGCGGCTTGTTCGCCTAAAACGTCGCACAGCTTGTCGCCGAAGTGCACCGCCGAACCGGACACCTTCTCGATCGCGTCGTTTATGATCCGTGCGCCGCCCAGCTCCAGAAAACCGCGGTGTCCAATTTCCGCTTCCGCGGCCCAGCGCAACACTTTGGCTCTGCCCGCGCCGCTTAGGAAACCGCGCAGTTGCTTGCGAGCGCGGTTCCAGTCAATCAGAAACACCAGCCGCGAGCCGAGGAAGCTCAAGTACTCTTCAAGTTGCGCATGCTCTGTGGCGTCGAAGCTTCCCACGAACATCGTGAAGTCCGCCTCTTCCGCGGCATTCGCCAGATGCCCCGCTCGATCCTGGTTCCAGGAGACCCGGTAACGCTTCAGCAGGTCGCGGAAGAACTCCGCGCGTTCCGCATGAACGTCGGTATACGTAACTTGAACGGTCATGCTCTTCACCCGAATCACGATGACGTGCGCATCCGTCGTGCCGATATCGTTCTGGATCACGAGCGTGTCCCCGGCGCGAGTCGCAGTAGTGCCGAGGCCGGGATGATCGAATTTGAGCGGTGCGGTTCGGTTCAAGCCAGCCATGAAGGCGGAAATCAAAGGCCGGTCGCCTTCTTCAATGCCGTAGACGGCCGCGCCGTCCAAACGCTCCTCGGCGAGTTCCGCCTGCAGGGCGTTGAGGCGCTTATGCAAGTCCATGACAAGTTGATGGACGCTATCCTGCTGGCCGCCGCCGGCGCGCACGATCGCTTGAACGCACGGCTCCTCGATCAGATCATCCTTTGGCGCGGACAGATTCCCGATCAGCATCTCTAGCCGGTTCGTTAACTTGCTTTCGCCCGGCAAGCGGCCGTTCTTGTCACTTTGATCCGGTTCCGCAGCCTGATCCTGTTCCAGAAGCGGGGTCGCCATAACGCGCAGGTCTTGGGTGATGCTTTGGAGCACTTTGGCGCACCCTGGCATTTTGTAACCGTGCTCGTCGCGCCGAGCAGCGTTAACGAAATCATCCAACGTGAGTTCGCCGACACCGCACGAGAGCCGCTCGCGACGGAGGTTCTCGGAGGACTGTTCGGGATGATCCGCGCGCGCCATCGCCATCTGTAGCAATGAGAAGTAGTACTTGATCCGATCGTTCGCAGCCAGAGCCGAGTTGACTTGGCTCGCGCGCCTGAGCTCGCTCTCGCCGATGGCGGCAAGGATTTGCGCCTTCATGCCGCTGTTAGAAGGAGCAACTCACATTCCAGCGGGCCGTCGCGGACGAAACTCACCGCAGCCGACTTCTCACCATCGAGCCCAAGTCAATTCGCGACAATTTCACCACTTCGCAGTACACTAAGCCGCGCTTCATGTCAGAACGGAGGGGCTCATCTCAGAGCGCAAGAAAGAAAGAAGGAATGCCATGACTGCCGAAGACGCCATGGTCCAGGAAATGCGACAAACCGCCGGTCAGAGGAGGAACTAATTTAGAGGGTTAGATACACGTTTGAGGTTGGCTAGCTGAACGAAACTATTAAGCGAGCCATCGGCGCGAGCCCGAACGGGCCGCGATAGACCGCTCGATCAGGAGGAGACAGTGCATCGCGGAGAGGCCAAGGACTGGGAACGCCCCCGCAACTTCCAGCACCACCAAGAGGCCGGCAACGAAACCAGGATTTAGTTCTTGGCGGAAGCCGCTTCGAGCATCGTGCGAATCTCGGAAACCGCTTCCGGGTTGGTCCCTCCACGCCCGCCCGCGCCGCCGCGACCGCCCGCGCCTCTGGCCTGCGCCGCGGCGCCCCCGCCGATGTTAATCGCGTTGCCGCCGCGCGCGGCGCGCTGGACTCCGATAACATCGATCGGCTTCTTACCGGCCGCATCGAGCAGATTGGGGTTGGCTCCATGATCGAGGAGGAACTTCACCAGATCCGGCCGCGCCGCGCGCGCCGCCTCATGCAGCGCCGAGGTGCCCTCTTTGCTAAGCGCCTCCTTGTTCCCCATGTTTTCGCGGGAAACATTAAACGAGTAGCTGTTGGTGCCGGTGACCTTGGCGTTTATGTCGGCGGGGCTCTGGACCAGTTGCTCCAGGATTGGCATATTTGCCTGAGTCGCCGCGCCGCGTCCGCCGGGGCCAGCTCCCGCGGCCAGCAACAACGGGCTATATCCCATGGTGTTGATGTTGGGATCCGCGCCTTTCGCCAGCAGCGCCTTGACCACCTCCACATCGCCGTTCTGCACCGCGCGGAACAGCGGCGTAGTTCCCGTGCTGATCTCGTTGTCCGCAAAACGTCCTCTGCCAGGCGCGTTGGGACGATGAAAGTTCATGATCGGATTGGGATTGACCCCTTTGTCCAGCAGCAACGTGAT
>JASHRP010000763.1 GCA_030037375.1 Bryobacteraceae bacterium
TCCATCCCGCGTGCCCCTCCTTCCTAACCTTCCGTAGGACTCCCCAGTTGTGTGTCTGGTGGAGACGTGTACTCGTCTCACCGTTAATTCGTTAGTCCGTTCCTGGAAGGTAAAGATTCATGACGAGAAAGATAAGTTTAAGCGCCCGAGGCGCGGCCCTATTTGCCGCGCTCGGGTCAGCGGTGTGTAGCAGTCAGGCGACACTAAGCCTGCAACAAGCGATCGACGAGGCTTTGGCCACGCGAGCCTCTCTCAAAGCCGATGCCGAGCGAATATCGATCGCGCAGGGCTTGCGCAAACAAGCCGGCGCGATTCCTAACCCGGAGTTCCAGTTTCAGAACGAGAACCTCCGGCCCGGCCAAACCTACACTCGCGACGTGGACACGCTGGCGATGATCACTCAGCCCCTGGACATTTTAGGAAAGCGATCCGCCCGCGTTGAGGCCGCTGACAAGACCATCGCGCGATCGCAGGCGGACTACGACGTAGCCCGCCGCGAGATCGTCCGCAATGTCAGGATCGCCTACTGGGCTGCGCGCGGGTCGCAAGAGGTCATGAGTGTCCTCAAGGCGGCAGCGGACAATTTCCAAAAGACGGTGGATTACCATGCCGCGCAGTTCAGCGCGGGCGCGATTGCCGAACAAGACCTGCTTCGGGTCCGTTTGGAGCAGGAGCGGATCAACATCTCTTCAAATCTTGCCGCGATCGACGCAAACCACGCTCGCGCGGACCTCTTGAAGCAAATCGGCAGGGTTCAGTTCGAGCAGGTCGTGCTTACGGAACCGTTGACGATTCAGCAAGACCTTCAACCGTTAGGCCTCGATCAGGTGCTGGGTCAGCGGCCTGAGGTTCGGGCCGCGCGGGCCGCCGTCGAAGAGGCCGAATCTAACGCTCGGATTCAAGATCTCGCTCTGCGGCCGGACTTGAACCTGACTTACGGATACAAACGCACGGAACTGCCGGACACTACCTACGGCGTAAACACAGCGATCTTCTCGTTGCGGGTGACGCTGCCTGTGATCGATAAGAACCAAGGCAATCGAGCGGCCGCACAAGCCGAGATCCGGAGGCGGCAAGATCTGCTGGCTGCCGTCGAAAACGACATTCGCATCGAATACAGCGGCGCGCTCCAAGAGTTCCAAATGCGCCGTGCGGAGGTCGCGGATATGCTCGAACCGTTACGGCAACATGCCGCGAACATATCGCAGATCGCCTCGGCTGCCTACGCCGAAGGCGGCGTGGACCTGCTGCGCTTTCTGGACGCAGAACGCACACGCATGGAGGCGGAAGTGGCATGGGCGCGCGGAATGGCCGACTACTGGCAGAGCCTCGCGAAATTGGAAGCCGCGGAAGGAATTGGGCAATGAAATACGTAAGCTGTCTATCCATCGTCTGCCTCTTTTGCTGCACGGCGTGCAGCCGGCGGGAGGCGTCGGCAGAGTCGGCGCCACCAGCGTCTGAAACGAAAGCCGCGAAGGACGAAGTGATCGTACCGCCGGACCAGCAGTCTGCCGCCATGATCGAAACTGCACCCGCAGCCATCTCAAGCCGGCCCGAGTATCTGCGCGTGAAGGGTGTCATTGCCATCGACGATAGCCGCACATGGAAGCTTGGGGTTCGTACCCAAGGCTCCGTGACGAAGGTTTTTGTCGGCCTCGGCGATCACGTCACAAAGGGGCAGATCCTCGCGCGATTTCACGCCGACGAGGTGCGCGATACACGCGCGATGTATCGAACCGCCGTGTCGGAAAGGGAACGTGCAATTGCCGCGGCGGCGCAAGCAAAGCGAACGCTCGACCGCGCCAAGAGGCTGCTTGAGCTGAAGGCTGGTTCCGCGCAGGCGGTTGAGGTCGCGCAGCAGGACGTGGTCACCGCGGAGGCCGCTGTGAAGCGGGCTGAAATTGAGGTCGATCGCACCACGGATTTGCTCGAAGATGATCTCAAAGTTCCCGCTGAGCCGACCCCTAACCGGAAAGACGAAACCGAAGACGAAGTGCCCATCATCGCACTAGCCGACGGATACATCATCGAAAAGAACGTCACTCAAGGGCGCACGGTTGAACCCGACTCGGTGACCTTCGTCATCGGCGATCTAGAGACTGTGTGGATGCTTGCTTCGGTCCGGCAGGAGGACCTTGTCAAGCTGCGGATGGGACAGAAGGCGTCTGTTGTGCTCGACCCGGACATCCGGTTCCAGGGAAAGATTACAAACTTGGGTCAGCAGTTCGATCCGGCGACGCGAATGATGCAGGTGCGCATCGAGCTTGCGAATCCGGGAAATCGCTTGCGGCCGCAGATGCTGGCGGACGCGGAGATCCCCGTCGGCGCAGGCAAGCCAGCACTGATGGTTTCGTCGGATGCCGTGCAACAGATCGACGGCCAGGACGTAGTCTTTGTGAAGAGCGCACTGGACCGGTTTAAGGTGCGGCCGGTGAAGACCGGGGAAACGGCGGATGGCAAGACACCGATCTTGGAAGGTCTCCAGCCCGGCGATCAAGTGGTAGTACGCGGCAGTTTTGTGCTCAAGTCTCAACTGCTTCGAGCGACTATGGAGGCCGACTAGTCCATGCTCAGCCGCATCATTGATCAAACGTTGGCGCATCGCTGGTTGGTTCTCATCGGCGTCATCGCTCTCCTGTGCGGAGGCGGCTACGCGCTCTACACCATACCCGTTGAAGCGTTTCCGGATCTCACCAACAATCAAGTCGTAGTCGTTACCGACGCGCCTTCTCTACCGCCGACCGAGGTCGAGCAATTGGTCACGTACCCGATTGAACGCTCCATGCTCGGACTGCCGAACAAAGAGGAAGTCCGTTCGCTATCGAAGCTTGGGCTGTCGATGGTCACCATCGTCTTCGACGACTCCGTGTCGATGTATTTCGCGCGTCAGTTGGTTGCGGAACGATTGCAGCAAATCTCTTCGACCCTTCCGCGCGGCATTCAGCCCACGCTCGGTTTGCCGGCGACCGCCTTCGGCGAATTGTATCAATACACGCTGACCGGTCCAATGAGTCCGATGGAGCTCAAAGATCTGCATGAATGGGTCATTAAGCCCCAGCTTCGCACCCTCCCCGGCGTCAGCGAGATCAACGCCTGGGGCGGCCAAACCAAGCAATTTCAAATCGTCGCCGACTCCGCTCTGCTGGCTCAATACGGACTTACCCTGCACGACGTGGCGGAGCGCGTTGAGGACAACAATACGAACTTCGGCGGTGGCTATATCGAGCACGCCTCGGAGCAGTACACGCTAATTGGGACGGGGCGAGCGACTACGACCGGCGACCTGGGCAATATCGTTCTCGCGTCGAATAATGGTACGCCGATTTTGCTG
>JASHRP010000764.1 GCA_030037375.1 Bryobacteraceae bacterium
ATCAGGCCGCTAAGGTTGCGGTCGGATTGGGCGCGCACGTCACCATCATCGACAAGAATCTCGAGCGTCTGCGCAACCTCGACGACATTTTCTCCAGCCAGATCGTGACCCTCGCTTCCAATCTCTACACGATTCGAGAAGCCGTACGCCAGGCGGATCTGGTGATCGGCTCGGTGTTGATTCCCGGCGCGTCCGCGCCTAAGCTGATCCGCCGCGAAATGATCGCGTCCATGCGGAAGGGATCGGTGCTGGTTGACGTGGCCATCGACCAGGGAGGGTGCTGCGAAACGTCGCGCCCCACCACGCACACGGAGCCGGTTTACGTGGTCGACGGCGTGATCCATTATTGCGTCTCGAACATGCCGGCCGCGGTGCCGCACACCTCGACCTTCGCGCTGAATAACGCGACCTTCCCGTATTTAATTGAGCTGGCCAATCGCGGACTTAAGGGCGCTTGTTCCCGCAGTCACGCGATTACCGAAGGCGTCAACACTTACAAAGGCTTCGTGACGTATCCGGCGGTTGCCGAATCGCAGGGCCTCGAATGGCGGGATCTTCGCGGCCTATTGTGAAGGCGGCGCAGGATTCACTGCCAGCAGCCGCTCCACGGTCTGCGCGAAATCCTGCTTTGCTTCCGCGTACTTCTTTCCGCTGGCCGAGCTTGGGAAGCCGGCATGAACATGTGCGACCCGGCCATCCTTGCCGATAAAAAACGTCGTCGGCCACGCGTTGAAATTCTTCATCTGCGGGAGCTTTTCATTCACTTCGCCGGTTAAGCCAGCCACCAGCACGGTGTAATCGATCCCGTAACGCTTGGCGAAGGCCCGCATCCGCACCGGATCCTGTAACTGGTCAGCCTCCTCAAAGTCGATCCCAACCACTTCGACCCCTCGTGCGCGATACTTCTTGTACATCTCTTCGAGGAACGGCGCTTCGTCGTGGCAGTTCGGGCACCAGCTTCCGAATACGTTCAGCACGATCACCTTGCCCTTCAATCGGGGGTCATCCTGGGAGATCGTTTTGCCCGAAAGATCGCTGAAGGCGAATCGGAACGGCTCTGAGGGGTCTTTGACCCCGGTGTGATCCGCCGGATCGGTTGGCGGGGCAAGGCCTTTCGATCGCGCGACATCCGGCCGCAGCGCGGTGTAAATAGTCTTGCCGTTCATCACCAGATGCAGGCTGCCGTCGGCCTCTGGAGTCACTTCAAGCAGCGCGGGACGCGCACCCGAAAAATGGCTGAGCGTGAACTTGCCATCGCGCCAGACGCCGGTCAGAACTCCAGTATCTCCGTCGATACGCAGAATCGAGGCCGCGACCTCCGGCCCGTTCTGGCGAACCAGAAATTGCCAAGCTTGTTCACCCTTGGGGCTCTTGTTGGCGATCTCCCAATCGCCATCGATCGACGGAGGGTTGGCCGAAGGCGGCGGAGGCGCAACGTGGGGCACGGCGCTAAAACCATAGTTGCCGCGAGTGCTGTAGTAGGTTCCTTGGAACTTGCCGCCTTGATAACTCGCCTCAAGCCTTCCCGAGGTGTACTCGAACTTCAATTCCAGGAGGCTGTTGGTGAAGGTCCCGGAAGTAGAGGGGTAGAGTTCGTCGCCGTTGAAGAAGGTTCCCTGAATCGCCGATGCCTGTTGCGTGATTTTGAAGCGGCAGGGTACATCGACCCCGTTCGCCTTAACGGTCGCGTCCCATTCCCCCGCAAGCGATTGTGCAACCGCACTGGAGATTGACGCGGAAACAAGGGCCAATCCCAAAACCATGGATCGAAACTTCATGCGCGCCTCCGTTCAGGGCAATACTATCACGGCTTCAGAGCCATGTCCATATTCTTGATCGGAAATGTCTTATTGGGCTGGGTTTAACTCTTGGCAAAATACAGAGCGGCGGCGCGTTCGAGCTCAGCCTTGGTCATAATAGGCGCGCGCCCCTCATACCGTCCGATCGAGTGCAGAATGTTGCAGATATCGCCAGGGTAGCAGGCGCGGAGCTCGGTTCGGCCCTCCCGGAGACAGAGTTTGCGGAGATATTCCGCGCTGTCCGGCTCAGCTTGCAGGCCGCGACCTTGTATCACACGGGAGAAAATCTGATCGAATGCCGATGCGTCAATGGCCTCAATGTAGATCTTGTTGTGGATGCGGCGCAGGAACGCTTCATCGGCCAGGTCGGAAGGTTCCAGATTGGTGGAAAAGACGACCATCAGCTCAAATGGAATCTGGAATTTAACGCCATAACGCAGCGTAAGGTAGTCGACCCGGCGATCCAAGGGAACGATCCAACGGTTCAGCAGGTCGCGGGGGGACATGAGCTGGCGGCCGAAGTCATCGATGATCAGGATGCCGTTGTTGGCTTTCATCTGAAGGGGCGCTGCATAAATGCCGGAGGCATCGTCGAGGCGCAGTTCCAACATGCTGGGAATCAGTTCGCCGCCGGTGACGATACACGGGCGTTTGCACAACAGCCAGCGCGGGTCCATGTCTTCGTTGTCATTATCCAGAGGCTGGTGAACAACGGGATCGTAGACGCTGATGATCTGACTGTCGACCGCGACTGCATAAGGAATCAAAATCGCATCCTGATACACGCGCAGCATCCGTTCCGCCAGGCTAGTTTTGCCGTTTCCAGTCGGGCCGTAGACGAAAATCGAGTTCTGGGAGATGATGGCAGGCCCAAGCTGGTCGAGCATCCGGTCGGTAACAACCAGGTCAGAGAACGCCTGACGAAGGCTGCGCCGGTCCACGTGGACTTTCGCGGCTTGCGCCTTGGTAGCCGCATAATAATCCTCGAGTGAAACCGGGCAAGCGCCGGCATACTGCGAAACCTGAAAACGCTCGCTCGCGAGTTGCTTGCCGGCCATCGACAGGACAAAGTTGTAGTCGTTGCCGGTCATGCCCTTGACTTCGATCAGGTGCTGGCCGCGCATGTGCTTGAAAACGCTGTCTACTACTGGAATCGACAGGCGCAACGCCTCACTCAGCCTAGCCAGGGTGGTCTGACCTTCGATCAGCAGCCGGCGGATCACCAGATCGAGCAGGAGCGGTTCGGGAATGCCAAGCTCCTGAGAATTCTGGGGAATCGACGGAGTAAAGACGGATCGGGCGGGGGCCAAAGTAGCCATCGGAAAGTACTCTCCTCACGTTGCGCGCCCCGCGAGACTCTTCCGCGCTACGCGCTCCTCTCCTGTCAGGTCTATCGGCCAAAACCATCCGCAGGTTTATTGGGCCTAATCTCCGTTGGGGACTGCACGGCTCGAACCCCCCGACCGTCACGTCTTTAGTGGGCAAGCTGTGCCGTAACGCGTTGATTCTGTGTGTGCTCGTACTCGCGGCCCGAGCGGAAGATGAAGCCGCGCGGCTGTACCACGAAGGCGAAAGAGCGGAGCGCCGGGGCGATGTCCTTGAAGCCTATCTATTGTACGCGCGGGCTGCGGCGCTCGACCCCGGAAACCTGGCCATCGCGGATCACAAAAACAAGGCGTCGGTTCTTGTCGCAAGCAACGCCACAGTCCGCGATGCCAATACTGAGCCAGATCCCGATTTGGCGTTCCTTCAGCTGGTGGAGAGCGAGGGGGCCGGCCAAGTCGACGAATTCGGCGATGCCGCTCCACCCCCTCATTTGGCTATGACGCCCGTCAAGAAAGCCTTCGATCTCCGCGCCGACCCCGCGGCCGTTTTCCAGCAAGTGGGGCAAG
>JASHRP010000765.1 GCA_030037375.1 Bryobacteraceae bacterium
CCGGTTTGACTATGTACGAGCAGATGGGCCTGGCCTGTAAGGTCTGCCGCTTCACCCGCACCGACGGCACGCACCTCGGAACCGGCTCCATGCCCCTGCCGGCCAGCATGGACCAGTTCACGCGCCTGGAGCAGTTCGCCAAATTGCAAGCCCCCCCGCCGGTCACTAAGTTTAAGGATCTGGAATCGGAGATCACCACCTCCATCAAGTACAACCTGCTTCCGATGTCCGTCCGGGCCGACTACATCCCGATCACCGACAACATGGTGATCACCAACATCACCGTGCAGTTCGATCGCAAGGACCTCGGCTACAAGAATAGTGAGGGTCTCTCGACCGCGCACGTCGAAGTCTACGGCCGCATCACCACCGTCGCGCAAAGAAACGTAACCAGCTTCGACCGTGATTTGGTCCCGCCGGCCATCCCTACCGAAATGCTGGGTGAGGGAACCAAGGGCCCCGATATCTTCCAGGAGAGCCTCCAGTTGAGGCCCGGCCTCTATCGCCTGAACGTGATCGCCAAGGATGTGACCAACGGCAACACCCATCGGACGGAGCTTCGGCTCGAGGTGCCGCGCCTGGACGAAGACCACCTTACCTCCAGCTCCCTCATCCTGGCCGACGATCTTCAGAGAGTCGACAAGCACAGTCTTGGGCTTCAGAAGGAGTTCATCATCGGCGACGACAAGGTTCGGCCGCGGATGCCGGGTACCGACGGAAATCCCACCTTCAAGCGCAGCGAGCCGTTCTACATTTACATGCAGCTCTATAACTTCGAGCCCGATCTGGTCCCCGACGCCAACGGAGTGGTCAAAAAGGCGGACGGAACGGTCACCTACGAAGTGCTGAAGAACAAACCGGGCGCTGCGCCCGAACCGTTCGCCAAAATGAGCGAGCCGGTTTCTGATATCATCAAACGGACTAAAACAGGAGCCTCAGAGGTGGTGGTCGAGAAAACTCTCGACTTGAAGGGCTTTGAGCCGGGCCAATACACCCTGAAAGTAACCGCCGTTGACGAGAAGCGGAACCAGACCGTCACCCAGTCCGCTCCGTTTACGGTAAACTGAACTTGGCATTTGAATTTCGGCGCGAGTGGGCGCCGAAGCGAGCGCGGAAAGGGAGCGAAGGGCGCTTAGTAGTATGAGCTTTCGCACTTCGTCGATTGCAATTGGGCTTTTGGCTGGCGCGGCGCTATTGTCGCCCCAGGCGCAAGCTGGAAGCTCACTCCTGGTTTCGGGCGCGTTATACGGCGACGTCCACAACAACACCGGCGTTCCCCAGATGGGCGCAACGGTGTACCTTTACAATCAACTGGATCAAATGATCCGGAAGACCCTCACCACTGAGGGCGGCAGGTTCGCATTCGATTCTCTTCCCGCTGGCACTTATTCCCTTCGCGTGACCATGGCCAGCTTCTTCCCGGCCGTTCGACCCAACATAGCCATCGCCCCCGGCTCAGAGAACCTGCTGCATGTGAACCTCGGCACGCTGTTCAGCGCCATCGATATCGCTCCGCCGTCTGGCGTTCCCGGCGCTCTCATGAGCGACGATTGGAAATGGGTGCTTCGCACCTCCTCGGCCACGCGTCCGGTTCTGCGGCTAACGCCGGTGTCGGGACCCTCCAACAGTCATCGCCATCTTGCCCCGAATTTCACTGAGGTCACCGGGCTGGTGAAGCTATCCGCGGGCGACAGCGGTCCCGTAGCGGGCAGCGGCGCGCAGGATTTCGGCACGGCGTTCGCTGTGTCGTCCCGCGTCAATGGAGTCAGCCAGGTCCGCCTGAGCGGGGACGTCGGCTACATCGCCAATTCCGGCCTTCCCACCGCCGCCTTCCGCACCACCTATTCACGCGATCAGGATGACGGGCAGCCGGGTCCGCAAATGACCGTGACCATGCACCAGATTTATTTTCCAGGCTTGGGTCCGGGAGCAACCCTCAGCGCCAATTCTGGAACCGGCTATCCGTCGACGGGCGACCCCGGGCCGGCCCTCCGCACCATTTCGCTCGGCGCGCTGGACCGTCTTCAAATCAACGACGACACGTTGCTCGAATACGGTAGCAATGTGGATTCTGTCTCGCTGATACAACACGAAACCAGGATGAGCCCATTCGCTCGCCTGACCGGCAACCTGGGAGACAGCGGAGCCGTCATGCTGGCATTTAGCTCGGGAACCCCGGCGTCTCAGATCCTCACCCGAGACAATCTCGCCGGTTTGGAATCGAGCAACCCCGAACTGAATCAGGACCTTGCCGCCCTTTCCCAGCTTCCCGCCATTTCGCTCGAGGATGACCGGACGCGTCTGGAAGGGCAGCGCAACTTCGAGGCGGGTTATCGTCTGACGCGGGGGAGTCGCAAGTATTACGCGGCCGTCTATACCCAATCCGTATCGAACGCCGCGTTCAATATGGCCTCGCCGCCGGTCTTCTCCACGCGCGCCGACCTGCTCCCCGCCCTTGACGGAAACTACTATGTATTCGATCTTGGCGACTTCCAGCGCGCCGGTTATGTAGCCGCCGTGACCCAAGGCATCGGCGACCACGCCGACTTTACACTTAGCGCCGGCCGCTCCGGCGATCTTATCTCCGATCCGTCCCCCGCTTCCGGCGCTAGCGCCCCCGGTGTCCGCGACGGCATCCGCTCTGAGCAGCGCTTCTTCGTGATGGCTCGCGCTTCGGCCGCCATTCCCGGCATCGGCATGCGAGTGGCCGCCAGCTATGGCTGGACCGGCGACGGAGCGTTAATGCCGACATACTACTCGCTCACCGGCCCGATGAATCAGGAACAGGGTTTGAACATCGCGATTCACCAGCCGCTGCCCCACATGGTGGGTTTCAAAGGCCGCCTGGAAGCGACCGCCGAGCTGCTGAACGCGCTCGCCAACGGTTACCTGCCCGTCTCCACCGCCGGACACTGCAGCGTCCTCACCGACGCGCCCCGCGCCCTGCGCGGCGGCCTCAGCTTCGTGTTCTAGATTGTCACCCCTCGGTCGGCTCCTGCTGAGTCATACAATGCAGCGCCCCGAGCCCCAAAATCAAATCCCGGCACGGAATCCCGATCACCTCGCGATCCGGAAACAGCTTCGCTAGCGTCTTAAGCGCCTCCAGATCGTTCTTGTCCGCAAACGTTGGAACCAGCACGATCCTGTTGGCGATATAAAAGTTCGCGTAGCTCGCCGGCAGGAGCTGTCCAGCGAAGTAAATCGGTTCCGGCATCGGCAGCGTCACGACCTTCAACCCTCGATGGGCTCGCAGCCTCGCCAGATTATCCTTCAACGGCTCGTAGTTCGCGCTCGACTTGTCGTGCTCCACCACCGCCGCCACCCTATCCACCGAGGTAAATCGCGCCAGATCGTCCACATGCCCGTGCGTATCGTCGCCCTCGATCCCGCGCCCCAGCCAGATTACCTCGCGGACTCCCAGGTACGTCGCGAACGCCTGTTCAAGATCCTCCCGCGTCCGCCCCGGATTCCGAGCCTGGACGTCAGACAACAGGCACTCCTCCGTGGTCAGCATCTTCCCCGCGCCGTTCACGTCGATCGACCCACCCTCCAATACCAGGTTCGGTGCCCAGCGCAAATACCCTAGCTTCCGTGCGATCGTCTCCGGCACGCGAGCGTCATTGCGCCAGTTGTCGTACTTGGCCCAGCCGTTGAAGCGCCAGCGCGTGATCGCCACTTCCCCTGATTTGCCCTTAACGAAAATCGGGCCGTAATCGCGAATCCAGCTTCGGTCGGTCGCGTGCAAATAGAACTCGACCGCAGCCAGGTTGACATGGCACTTCTTCAAGATGCCGAGGATCCGCTGCTTCTCCTCCGCGTCCTCGATCAAAATGAACACCCGCTCCACGCGGGCCAGGCGCCGTACGATCTCGCCATACAGCCACGGAATCGGCGCGAACTTCCCCGGCCAGTCCGAGCGCTCGTGCGGCCAAGCGAGCCAAGTTCCCGCGTGCGGCTCCCACTCAGCCGGCATCCGGAATTTGCGCGGATCGGAGCTAGGTTGCGTCTCAGCCGCCATCATTTGTCGAGCCATCTCGACAAAATGGGCTGATACGCATCGATCCTCCGGTCTCTGAGGAACGGCCAGTTTCGCCGCACTTCCTCCGCGCGGCAAGGGTCGCATTCCGCGACCAGAAGCTCCTCCCTATCGGTCGAAGCCTCCGCGATCACCTGCCCGAACGGATCGGCGATGAACGATGATCCCCAAAACTCGAGGCCATGCTCCGGCGGCCCCTCATATCCCACTCGATTCACCGCCGCTACGTACACTCCGTTGGCGATCGCATGCGCCCGTTGAATGGTCCGCCATGCGTCGAGCTGCGCCGCGCCATACTGCGCCTTCTCGGAAGGATGCCACCCGATCGCCGTCGGATAGAACAGAATCTCCGCCCCTTCCAAAGCCGTAATCCGAGCCCCTTCCGGATACCATTGGTCCCAGCACACCAGCACGCCGATCTTCCCAAACGGCGCATCGAAGCTGCGAAATCCCAGATCGCCTGGCGTAAAGTAGTATTTTTCGAAATACAGTGGATCGTCCGGGATGTGCATCTTGCGGTAAACTCCCTGAATTGCCCCATCCGCGTTCAGAATCGCCGCCGTGTTGTGGTAAATGCCCGCCGCGCGCCGCTCGAATAATGACGCGACAATCACCACCTTCAGCTCCCGAGCCAGCTTGCCCAGCGTCTCGGTCGACTCGCCCGGAATCGATTCCGCCAGATCGAACAGCTCCGCCCGCTCTTCGCGACAAAAATATTGCGACCGAAACAGCTCCTGCAAGCAAACGATCTGCGCGCCGCGCTGCGCCGCTTCGCGAATCTTCCCGATCGCCTTTTCCAGGTTCTCTTTCGGATCCGGTGAGCAGCTCATCTGCACCAAACCGGTCCTGAATTTCTGCGGCATACAGAGTCTATAATACCGTTCGTGCGTTCCGATACCGTGAAAAGGATCGCGACGGAATGCGGATTTGAGTTGGCCGGAATCGCCGCGGCCGAGCCGATTGCCGCCGATGTCGCCCGCTTTGAGCACTGGGTCGAACGCGGCATGGCGGGCGAGATGCGCTACATGACGGATCGCCGCGCTGAGCTGCGCCGAGACCCGCGCTCCCTGCTCCCGAGCGCCCGCTCAGTAATTTGCGTCGGAAAGCTCTACAACGCCGCGCCTGAAGTGAAGGACCCTCCCGTTTCGCGCTACGCCTGGGGCTCTCGTGATTATCACGATGTCCTTCGCGAAGGCCTGCAACAACTGGTGAAGCGCCTTCTCGAAATTGAGCCGTTCGACTGGAGGATCTGTGTCGATACTGCGCCGCTGCTCGAACGCAGCTACGCCCGCCAAGCCGGCCTCGGCTGGATCGGCAAGAATACGTGCCTGATCCATGAGCCGCTCGGCTCCTGGTTCTTCCTCGCCGAAATTCTCGCCTCGCTCGAGCTTGAACCCGACGGGCCGCCGCCGGACCGATGCGGCAGTTGCACGCGCTGCATCGACGCTTGCCCCACCCACGCGCTCATCCCGAACGAAGACGGTTCGACCACGCTCGATTCGCGCCGCTGCATCTCCTACCTAACCATTGAGCTGCGTGGACCCGCGCCCGACGATCTACGTCCCGGCATCGCTCACCACATCTTCGGCTGCGACATATGCCAGGACGTATGTCCCTGGAACTCGCGCGCTCCCGTGACGGATGAGCCGGCCTTCGCGCCTCGCGATCAGCCGCCCCTTCAATCTATCGCCCGCATGAGCGAAGAAGAGTTTCGAACCTATTCGCGCGGCACGCCGCTCGTCCGGCCCAAGTACGCCGGGTTCATGCGCAATGTCGAAATTGCGCTCGAGAACACGGAACGCTAAATTTTACTTAGCCGCCCCTGCCGGCGTCACGCCGAAGTCATACCCCAGCCGGACCCAGTAGTCTCCGGGCGAGGCAACCGCAGCCAGCGTGTACTCTCCGGCCCGCAGGTCGGCGGCTGGCCTTACAGCGATGACATCCGCCGCGACCGCCTGCACGTCGATCGGAGTCACATCCTTGCTGCTGAAGTGCGCCCATTCCGCGAAGTTTCGGCTCAGTGGCATCTTCACCTCGCGGTAATCGCCCTTCGAAGCCACGCGAACCAGGTACAGCTCATTGGTCGAAATCCCACGCAGGTAAAACGTCGGACGCGTTTCGCTCAACTGAATATAAGCGTGAGGTCCGGGCATCTCCTCGATGGCATGCGCGGGGGCGAGGTTAAAGAAATTGGCCACGCCGCCCTGGAAAAACGGCGTCAGAACCGTAAACTGAAGTGGCTTCCATCCGACAACGCCCTTGTAGTAAATCCCGCGTTCTTCGGGCATCGTCGTAAAGTCCGGAGTTCCCGGAGGGGCCTCCGGCGGTTTGTTCTGCGCCAGTGCTGCCGCCGCCAAAAACGCGCAGCATACGACTGAGGAACTGATCACGATTCGATAATTCATGGGAACCTCCTGCTGTGCTCCAATCGCCGGCCTCCAACCCATTGGATCTCGCCCGGCGCGATATCGTAGCACGAAAGTAGATACCTGATCCCCCCGTACTATTTCGGATATCGGACAATGACTCATATGCCAAACGATCTGGGGAGTACTCTTCGAGACATCGTCGAGCGGGAAGCGAATCTCCTATCCGCCATCAACGAATCGGACGCGGGTCATAAGCCATCCCCGAGCGCTTGGTCTAAGAAACAGGAACTGGGACACTTAATCGATTCGGCGGCAAACAACCACGTGCGCTTCGTCGTCGCCTCGATTCAAGACGAATTTCGCGGCCCCGGTTACGCGCAGGACGCTTGGGTGGACCGTCACGCCTACAACGAAGTGCCTTGGACGGAGATCCTCGATTTTTGGAAGCGCTATAACCACTTCCTCGCGGATCTGATTCAGTGCATTCCGGACGACCGGCTACAGACCGCTTGCGTCGTCGGCGAAAACCCGACTGCCACGCTACAATTCCTGATCGAGGATTACACTCTGCACATGCAGCACCACCTTGACCACATCCTTCGACGGGCTAAAATCACCCAATACCCGAGCGCCGCCCTCCGAGACTAGAGGTACTGCACGCTTTAGCGTGCCGCGTCGAGACTGGTCTCGACGCCTCTTTATGCCTTCGCGGCTACCGCAATCGGCTCTGGCTTCTTTGCCGTTTCCGGCCGCAGTATGTCGATGCCGCCCTTGAAGTACGCGCCGTCCTCGATCACGATTCCAGCGGTCTTCACGTCGCCGACAATCGTCGCGCCGTTCATGATGGAAATGCGGTCGCTCGCCTCCACGTCTCCGTGAATCGAGCCCTTCACCACCAACTCCTTCGCCTTCACGTTCGCCTTAACCTTGCCGTTCGGGCCGATCGTCAGCACGCCGCGAACTTCCAGTGAGCCTTCAATGTCGCCGTCGAAATACAGCTCTTCTTCGCTGTAAACATCGCCTTTGACTTTCGTCTCCTTGCCCATCGAAGCTGTTGGCCGCGGCGGAGCCACAGGCGTTTGCTTCCTCTCGAAGGCCCCCGCCGGAGCAGGATCCGGATTCGAAGCCGGAGTTGGTCCCGGCGTGAAGTTCAGCGGCTTAGCGCCGCTATCGGTTGTTTTTCCCCACATGATCGTTTGCTCGTAGCATCTCGAGTACCAGCACGCATGGTATTGATTCCTCGTCCGCTGTTTAAGCGCTCAGTGGAATCTTCTACCATCACCCCGGAAGAACCTACTTACTCAAATGAAGGATCATCCCGGTATCCGTCGCGACCCACAAGTGGTCCGGATCGGGACCAGCCAGCGCCAGCGTCGTGGCGACCGCCCGGTAATCGACCTCCATCTCCTTCCACTCGCTCAAGTCCCTGCTCTCGAGCATCTTCACCTTCCCCGGAATGGGTACAGAGTTCAGCCGGCCCGGTGGCTCGATCGCCGCCAGCACTCCGTACGGTCCGTGAAACACCGCTGCGTCGAACACGCGCCGGTCCTTTTCATGGAACGTGCTCGTGCTCTTGCCCGTGCTGAAATCGATGCTGAACACTTCCGACGGCCATTGAAAGGATTCCGCGAAGCCGAAGACGTTCAGCCCAAGATTCCCCGCGATTCGAATGGTGCTCACCAATCCGAACAGCGACGAACTCGAAGACACCCACGTGTGTCCCCCGTCCATCGTCTCCAGCAGCACCGTCACATTCGGCACCGCCCGAGCCTTAGCCGCGACGTCCGGCTGCATCCACGAAGGAAAGCGCCCCAAGTCGCGCCGCGGAGGAATCGCCGAGCCGATAATCAGCCCGTGATCGCCATCGAACACGATCCGCGAGTACGCCGTGAATGCCGGATTTCCCGTCGGCTTGGCCGCATCCTCCAGCGGTTTCCAAATCTTCCCGCCGTCGTTCGTCTCCAGCACCGTCTTCTGATACCCAACCGCGAATCCGTGCTGCTCATTCAAGAACCACACGCGCAGAATCAATCCGCCCGGAGTCGCCGGCCCTAGCTTCAAATTCGGCTTCGGCTGTTCGCTCAGCTTGCGCCAATTGAGACCGCCTTCCGTGGTTCCCCAGATCCCCTCCTCGGTCACCATCCATCCCAGCGAATCGTTCAGGAAGAAGATGGACCGGGGTTGATCCTTCAGTGGCTCCAGCATCCAATGCGCGCCGCCGTCGTTCGTGAGAACCTCGGTTGGCTTGACTTTTCTATCGCTTCCCGGATCGCCGGTCCACCCCACCGCGATCCCGTGCTGCGCCGTCGGAAACGCCAGATCGACGATCTCGAGTTTCGAACGCTCCTCGTCGTAAAAATACTGGACCGTCCACCGCTCAGCGGATTTCGCTGGAACAAGCGCGGCGCCTATCGCAGCAAGAAAAACCCCCGTAAGGACTAAAACGATATAACGCATTTCCCGCACACATCCAAAAAAATCAACCTCGCCGCGCCGGAGCCATCACCAAATCCAAAGCCGCCGCCGGATCGAACTTCGAAAGATCCCCCAGCGCCAGCGCCACCAGCGCGCCCACATGCTCCCCGACCGTCGTCAGAAGCTCCATCTCCCCGCCGCTATGGAAATGCGGCGCGCGATGTTGCACGTTGATCACGCCGACAACCCGGTTCCGCACCACCACCGGCGCGGATAGAAACGAGTCGTACGTATCCTCCGGCAGATCCGTAAACAGCTTGAATCTCGGGTCGAGATAAGCCTCCCGCGAGATGGACAGCAGTCTCCGCTCCCGCGCCACCCATCCTGTTAGGCCCTCACCGAGTCTCAGCCGAACGTGCCCGATCGTCTCCGGCTGCGGATTGTTGGACGCGCACAGCACCAGTTCATTGCCCTGAAGCAGATAGAGCAAGCAGGAATCGCACGCCATGAACTCTACCACCAGAGATACCACCCCTTCTAGGGCAGTAGCCAGCGCGGCCTCCCGCGCCATGAAGCGGCTGATCTTCTGGAGCAGGCGAAGCTGCCGCTCCGTGTCCTCCAGCCGGGACTCCAATTCCTTAAATCTCGACACGCGAACATTATTATCACAGATCCGCCGTAGCGTGGGTTATAATCCCCTAGTGCTTCTTCGGCCCCATCCGTGCCGTCGCCGTCCCCGTATAAACAAGTAGTATGTCCCAGGGAGTGTTCAAAGGTCCCGCGCGATGATGTGGTGGAAACTCCTCTCGGCCGGTGCGGCCTTCGCCATCCTCCAAGTCGCTGCGCGCCTTAAGGACGATGCCGGTCTCGCTCATCGCCTCCGAGCCCGCGACCCCCACGTCATCTCCGCCCTCTACGACCAGTACGGCCGCTTGGCATATTCACTCATCTATCGAGTCGTCCGCGACGCCGCAGTGGCTGAGGACTTGGTTCAGGAAACCTTCCTTCGCGTCTGGAACCGCGCCATGTCGTTCGATCCGGAGCGGGGCGCGCTCGGGCCCTGGATTCTCACCGTCGCCCGCAACCGCGCCATCGATCACCTGCGTTCGGTCGATGGCCGCATGTCCGCCGGGGCCCTCGCCCTCGACAAAATCGAGAACGCCAAGCTTTTTTCTAACTTCGACGAAGGCGCGCTCGGCATCGATCGTGCTCGCCGCATTCAGGAAGCCATGGGCAAGCTCACGCCCGCTCAAAAAGAAGTTATTGAGCTGGCCTATTACGAAGGCTTGTCCCAAACCGAAATCGCCGCACGGTTAAAGCAGCCGCTAGGAACCGTGAAAACCTGGGCCCGCACCGCCCTCCGCGCTCTGCGCGAGCAGCTATCGGGGGTGGCCATCGCCTGATGAATTGCGACGAACTCCAAGACGCGTTCGAACTCTACGCCTTGGGAGTCCTCGAAGACGAAGAGCGCGGTGAAATCGACACCCACCTCGCCCGCGGATGCGAGACCTGCCAGGGCAGGCTCAGAGAAGCCCTCGCGCTGAATGCTCTGATGCTCTCCTCGACCCCCGCCACCGTTCCGCCCGCCCGCCTCAAGCGCCGCGTGCTGGCGTCGTTCGGAATCGAGCGCTCCGGCTGGGGATGGCTAGGAGCCTTCGCCGCCGCCCTGATGCTGATGCTCGCCCTGTGGCTGAGCGTGCAGGAACGCCGCCGCGCGTCTGAGCTGGCTGAAGCCCGCCGCGAAGCCATTCAAATCGGAGCCGATCGCGACCGCCTGCTTCAAGCCTTCGCGTTCCTGAACCAGCCCGAAACAAAACAGGTGGTCTTTGGAGCCGGCCAGCCTCAGCCCCCGCACGGAAACATTTTCGTCAATCCGAGTTCCGGCGTGCTGCTGATCGGCGCGAACTTCCCCGCGCTCCCATCCGGCAAGACGTACGAGATGTGGGTGATCCCCACCAAGACCAGCTCACCCCGCCCCGCCGGCCTGTTCCAGCCCACTGCACAAGGGGGAGCCATGCACATCCTCAACGGCCCCATCGATTCCCTCTACGCCGTAGCCGTCTCCATCGAGCCTGAAGGCGGTTCGCAGTCCCCGACTCAAGTAATCCTCGTCGCCCCGGTTTCCGGAGCGTGATTCAATCCCGCTTTTGTTAGGGGCCACCTACTCGATCGCCCGTCTTGTCTCAGGGAGACCCTTCCGGCCTAACGTTCTAACAAGGCAAGGCGCTTGGGCTGGGCAGCGGGAGTGAACAACTGTTCCAACTGTTTTTCGGGAATGGAAACGGTCAAAAGCGCCACGGGACCGCTGGTCGATATCCGAGCCGATCCCGCGCCGAAGTCGCCGCGGCCTGGTCCCGTTCCACGACCGGATCCGGGGGAGGAATTCGATTGCACCAGCGACGCCGCCAAGCGCAACAGAGCGGCCATCTGTTGAGCGTCGTCCGCGGATCTCGTCAGAATCTCCGCCGATAGAGTGACATCCGACGCCGTGAATTTCAGCCCGGCCGAAAGCTGGAGGGCGGACTGAAGCACGTTGGCAAGAGGCTTGAGTTGATTATCGTGGGCAAGGCCGGAAAGTGCTTCAGCCGGCGGTTCCAGGCTCGCGATCCAGATATCGTTGGCGGAGCTGATCTGGCGAGCGCGCGCCGCCAATGTTCCTGAAAATGATTCAGCGGAAGCGTGACGATCGATCGCCGAACGGATCGCGACTGAGTCCCCTGCGATCACGGTTGAGCGATCGAGGAAAGCTAGCGCCCCAGACGGAGAATTTCTAGCGCTCTTGCCCTCCAGCAACTGCACTCCACGATACGTCGAGCCCGCTAAACCCGCTGAAGATGCGGCTGCGGAAAGCTTCTCTGGGTGGAAGGACCCGCGGCCCATCAGCAAGCCGTTGTTCACGCCGTTAGAAGCCACGAGCAGCTCAGTCAAATCGCGGCGAGGATCGAAGCCCGCGGCCTCCAGTGCTCTATCGCCGTTCGGATCCAATTTTATTTGCGAAATCAGATATTGCCCGAACGGGACGGCTTTCACTTGATCGACCTGAACACCAATGAGCAGCTTCGAATCGGACGGCGCCAGCGCGAGCAGGGCGGGATCTACTCCGGCTCGTGCGGCCGGAATGCCGGCCATGGCTGCGAAAATTCCCGCTGCAACAAGTCTGGTCATAGATTGCTCTCGCGAGGCTGACGCAAAGTGCGGCGCCTGACTCCATTCTTACAAATGCAGCAAGCTCGCGCCGGTTTTAAGCCACTCCGTCAGGAAGATTTTGCGGGCCTGGCGATTATGCCACCATCCGTCCGGGGTGAAATCGACGTCCGGGGCGGCCACGACGTAGAAGGTAATGTCAGGCATGGCGGCGCGAAATAGCGCTCCGGCGCGGCGCGTGTGATACACGCTGGTGACCAACAGCACCGTATGCGCTCCGAGCTCGTGTAGCTCGACTGCCGACGCGGCCGCTTCTTGCTCGGTTGAGAGCGCGTGGTTGGGGAATCGGATGAAGTAGCTTTCCGGATATCCGCGCGTCACCGCGAACGGGATTGCGAGATCGCATTCGTAGTAACCGTACAGGCCCGACGGGCCGCTGATCACAGCCTTGGGCGCATAGCCCTCCCGCACTAGTTCTCCTGCTTTGACGATCCGATTGCCGCTCTGATCGCCCGCCAGCACAAGCGCTACGTCCGCGAGCCGGGGTGGTCCCGACTTGTCCAGGTAAGCTCCGAGCGCGGTCAGGATGGCGGAGTGAAAAGCCAGCCCCAACGCAGCCGCAGCGATCAGGACGATAGCGGCTAAGCGGGCGGCGCGTCTCACCTGGAGAAGTCTATTCTTCCTCCGCGTCCTTGCGTTCGATGTGTCCCACGGATTTCAGACGCTGGAACATGCGCTCGACTTCGTGCTCGTCCTCAGGCCGCAGGAGGGGGTAACGAAGAGGCGCTGCCGTGGGAGGGGTGGGTGGGGGTTTGACCGGCGCACGCTCACCCCAAAACTGGCGGTAAGGAACGCCGTCGAGCAGCGCTTCCCGGGCGGACCGGCGCAGGTGCCGCAAAAGCTTGGCGGAGGAATCCAGATCGCCGGGATGAATTAGAATCACGCGGGTGTCATCGTCGAGGGTCAAGAAAGCGATAAACGGGACGCTCCACCGGGTTTGGTCCAAACGGGCGATTTGGTTCCACCGGATCTGGCGCTTGCCGATGCGAAGATGGGTTTCGTGGATCTCGATGGCCGGACAGCACGCGAGCAAGAGCAATCCGGCGGCCGGAATCGCAAACAGAACGGCGGCGATCCAACTCGGGTTCAGCGCCGCCCGGAGGCCCTCTGGAACTGCCCATAGGCCGAGCCACGCAGGGTCCCAGCGCAGAGCCGACCACACCGACAGCGCGGCGCCGCCAAGCGCGGCAATGCCCATGGCAAGGTAGCGGCGGGAAGGGGCGAATTGCGCGACTGGACTGCTCACGTATTTAGCCTACCATCCTCAAATCGGAGCGTGGACCCGGCGGAAGGCTCGTCCGGCGGCCCGGAGGTACCGTGACTTGACCTGTGACCGCACCGTCGTTCTAGAGTAGGTGAGGTGCCACACAAGCTAACAAACCTATTGATACCCGTGCCCAGCGATCTTGAAATCGCGCAAGCGGCCACGCCGATCCCGATCTCGCAAATTGCTGCCGAGGCCGGAATCCTCCCCGACGAGCTCGAGCTGTATGGGAAAAACAAAGCCAAGGTTCATTTGAGCCTTCGCGACCGGCTGAAGGATCAGCCGAACGGCAAATACGTCGTAGTGACCGCGATTACCCCGACGCCGCTGGGCGAAGGCAAGACCACGACAACCGTCGGCCTCAGCCAAGCCTTGGGAGCGCATTTGGGCAAGAAAGTTTTCACATGTATCCGGCAGCCCAGCCAAGGACCGACCTTCGGAATCAAAGGCGGCGCGGCCGGCGGCGGCTACAGTCAGATTATCCCGATGGAGGAGTTCAACCTTCATCTGACCGGCGACATCCATGCGATTATCGCCGCCAACAATTTGCTCGCGGCTGCCATAGACACGCGCATGTTCCATGAGAAAAGCGCAAAGGACGAAGTGTTGTTCGATCGTCTCTGCCCCCCAGCGAAGGACGGCAGCCGCCGCTTCGCTCCAGTCATGCTGCGCCGTCTGCACAAGCTGGGAATCCACAAGGCGGATCCCAACGAACTCACGCCTGAAGAACGCAGCCGCTTCGCGCGCCTGGATATCGACCCCGACAGCATTACCTGGCGGCGCGTGGTCGACACCAACGATCGGATGCTGCGTCAGATCACCATCGGGCAAGGCCCGGAGGAAAAGGGAGCCGAGCGCGTTACCGGCTTCGACATGGCCGTGGCCAGCGAGATCATGGCCGTGCTGGCGTTGACCACTTCTCTAGCCGATATGCGTGAGCGTCTGGGCCGCATCGTCATCGGAAGCAACCGCGCGGGTGAGCCGATCACCGCGGACGATCTTGGCGTGGGCGGCGCGCTCACGGTGCTGATGAAGGACGCGATCCTGCCGAATTTGATGCAGACCATCGAAGGAACTCCCGCGTTCGTGCACGCCGGTCCGTTCGCCAACATCGCTCACGGCAACAGCTCGATCGTCGCGGACCAGATAGCCCTGAAGCTCGCCGGGCGCGACGGCTTCGTGCTGACCGAGGCCGGCTTCGGCGCGGACATGGGGATGGAGAAATTCTTCAATATCAAGTGCCGCTATAGCGGGCTGACCCCGGATTGCGTGGTTTTGGTGGCCACGATTCGCGCGCTGAAGATGCACGGAGGCGGACCCAAAGTCGTGGCCGGTCAGCCGCTGGCTCACGCTTATCTCGAAGAGAATCTAGAGCTTCTCGACAAAGGCTGTAGCAACCTGGTGCGCATGATCGCCAACGCCCGCAGCTTTGGCGTTCCCGTGGTGGTCGCGGTAAATCGGTTCAAGACCGACAGCATGGCGGAGGTCGAGCTAGTGAAGAAGCTTGCAATTGCCGCGGGCGCGGAAGACGCCGTTATGTCCGACCATTGGGCGCAGGGCGGCCTTGGCGCCGTGGATCTTGCCAAAGCGGTGGTCGCGGCATGCTCGAAACCCAGCCATTTCCGTTTTCTCTATCCGCTTGAATTGAGCATTAAGGAGAAGATCGAGACGATCGTGCGGGAAATGTACGGCGGTTCAGGCGTCGAATATTCGCCCGAAGCCGAGCACAAGATCGACCTCTATACGCGCCAGGGCTTCGACAAATTGCCGATCTGCATGGCCAAAACCCACCTGAGCCTGAGCCACGATCCGAATTTGAAGGGAGCGCCAACCGGCTTCACGGTTCCAGTGCGCGATATCCGCGCCAGCGTGGGAGCGGGGTTCCTGTACCCGCTGTTGGGCACCATGAGCACGATGCCCGGCCTGTCGACACGCCCGGGTTACTACGAGATCGACATCAATTTGGAGACCGGGCGCATTATCGGGCTCTCCTAGACGGTCCGCCGTGCCGCTCCAACCGGATCGCGCATTTCCGCTCAGATTGCCGCTGCCGTTGCCGAAGGGGGTGTCGGAGACGCAGGTGCACAACTTCCTGCGATCGGTCCGCCCGGCGAACGCTCCGGTCAAGGAAATGGAGGCGTACTGCGATCAGGATTGGCGACGATTTGTCCACACCGTGGGGCTGGTCCAGGGGGGAACTGGAACCTGTTTGGAACTGGGGGCGAATCCTTATTTCACGACCATGCTCCTGCGGCAGTTCACCCGATTCGAGCTGGTCCTTGCGAACTACTTCGACGCCTCGCTAGGTCCCAAGGCAGCGCAGGAGGTATTGTACCGGGATTTTCAGACGGGAGAATCCAAGCGGGAACAGCTCGAATACTTCCATTTCAGCGTTGAGTCGGAGCGCTTTCCGTTTGCGGAAAGCGCATTCGACGTAGTCCTTCTCTGTGAAATTATCGAGCATTTACAAAACGATCCCGTAGCTGTTCT
>JASHRP010000766.1 GCA_030037375.1 Bryobacteraceae bacterium
GTGGCGACTCTCGGCCTCTTGCCCGCGGCAATGTCGCACGAGATTGGGTCGGACTCGCAGCGGCCGTTCGCGATCGTAATCGTGGGAGGGCTCATCTCGGATCTCGCGATGAGCATCTTCCTGCTTCCGACCCTTTACGTCTGGATGGCCCGGGAAGACGACGTGCTCCCGGTGGTGGATACGGCTGAAGAAGTCTAGAAGGCTATGAACATCGTCGTCAGCACCGCTGCGTTGGCGCTGGGACTCTTCGTCGCAACCGCCCCCGCGCGCGCCGCCAAAATCTGGAGCTCCGAGCGCCTCAAAAAGCTGACGCCCGGAGGCCAAGTGTGGTTTCTGCGCTGCTACCGCGTCCTGGGCGTCATGCTAAGCGTAGCCGGCTTGCTTTTCGCGTTTGACACCATCCGCTACGGGAGCTGAATCGCCCTTTACGCGGCTGCGGCCGCAACCGCTTTGGCCGCCGAAAGAGCTGCCTCATAGTCGGGGTGGTCGCCGACTTCTTTCACGTACTCGACGTACCGCAGCTTGTTCTGCGCATCGATCACGAAAATGGCGCGGCTAAGGATGCGGAGGTCCTTGATCAGGGTTCCGTAGGCTTGCCCGAAGGACCCGTCGCGATGGTCGGAGAGCATCTTCACGTGATCCACGCCAAACGCGCCGCACCAGCGCTTCTGCGCGAACGGGAGATCCATGCTAACCGTGTAGATGTTCAAGTTGGGGAGTTTTCCAGCCTCTTCCTCGAATCGCTTGGTTTGCGCGTCGCAAACCGGCGTGTCGAGCGAAGGCACTACGCTGAAGATTCGAACGCCGTTGCCGGTAGACGCAAGATTGACCGCTTTTAAAGAATTGTCGATGGTTTGAAAATCGGGCGCCGGATCGCCCACCTTCAACTCCGGGCCGAGCACCGTATAAGGGGTTCCTCTTAATGTTGTCGCTCTTTCCATACCTCTATTGTAGAAGTTCCTCGAGCGCGCCAGCTTCCGTTACCGGCAACTTGCAGGCGTAATTTTCGCAAACGTATGCCGTAGGCTTGCCGCCCATCGCCGGCATCGCGATAGGAGCATCCTCGCCGCGCATGATAACCGCGTCTGGAAGGAACTTGGCGTGGACCTTGGCGAGCATCGCCGCATCTTGTGGGCCCGCCAGCACAATCTCCTTCGGCCGGCCGATCGCGAACGCCAGCGCGACCAGCATCTGCGGCGCAGCGGAGGGCCCTGCGCGCAACTGGGGGCCGAATGCTTCGAGCGCGAGCTCCGCCGCCTTATGGAAATCCCCGCGTCCTGTGATTCGAGCCAGCCGCAGGAGCGCAAGGGCGATTCCCGAATTACCCGAGGGCTCCGCGCCATCATAATCGTCTTTCAGCCGCAGCACCAGATCGGACTTCGCGTCCACGGTGCTGAAAAAACCCCCGCTTTGGCGATCCTCAAACAGCTCGATCGCGCGTTCGGCGAGCTGAACCGCCCAGCGCAGGTCGCCGGAATCGAAGGTCGTCTCATACATGTCCAGCAGCGCTGAGGCGAGGAACGCGTAGTCGTCAAGAAATCCTTCGACGGCGGCTTCGCCGTCCCGGTAACGGCGCAAAAGAGTGCGATCAGCTTCGCGCCACAACGCACGGCGAACGAAATCGAGCGCCCGGCGGGCGGCGTGTTCGTAACGCGGTTCGTTCAAAATACGGGAGCCTTTGGCAAACGCCGAGATCATCAGGCCGTTCCACGCCGCGAGAATCTTGTCGTCTAGGTGCGGCCGTGGCCGCCGCGCACGAATCTCCACCAGTTTGGGGATCGTCCTGTGGATCACGTCAGCATCCGCTGCATCGGTCGCCTGGAACAGGATATTGCGGCCTCGAAATTCGCCGTGCGGGTCTTCGTCGACATTGCCGTTCTTCTCTACGCCGAAACGCCGCGAAAAAATCTGCGCGTCCCGCTCGCCCAGCGCCTCCACCAGTTCCGCGTAGCTCCATAAATAGAATGCGCCCTCACTCTTTTCGTGTGGATGGGCCGCGTCAACCGCGCTATCCGCATCCTCGGCCGAATAGAACCCTCCCTCCAGATGCGACAAATCGCGAAGGACGTATTCGAAGATCCCGCGCGCGACCTCGGCGTAACGCGCCTCGCGAACGATTTGGAAAGCTTCCAAGTAAGAAACGGCAAGCTGGGCCTGATCGTACAGCATCTTCTCGAAGTGCGGCACGAACCAACGATCGTCGACCGAATAGCGATGAAAACCGCCGCCGAGCTGATCGTACATCCCGCCTTTCGCCATCTCGCGCAGCGTCAGCAGGACCATCTCCAACGCGTCTTCCTCGCCGGTCCGCGCATGATAGCGCAGCAGAAAGTTGAATACGCTCGGCCGGGGGAACTTTGGCGCGCTGCCAAATCCACCCAGCCGCGAATCGAAGGCTCGCTCGAACGACCGGAACCCCGCGTCGAGCGTGGTTGCGTCCGCCGCTCCTGTTGCTGCCTGGCCCGAATTCAGCCTGCCCGCTAAGGAATACTCCTTCAACTGTTCGA
>JASHRP010000767.1 GCA_030037375.1 Bryobacteraceae bacterium
AAGATCGATGCGGACGTGAAACAGCCTGCTCGACGCGGCCTTTTGGGGCCGTTCCACCATCACGCGGCAACTGGTGATGCGATCGTAAAAATGCTCAAGCTTGGCGGCCTCCTTTTGCACGCAGCTTTCAAGGCCGTCCGGATTTTCAATATTTCGAAGCGTAACTTGAACGGGGAGTAACATGGCGCCTCCTGATCAAAAAGGTGCACTTCCCTCGCCATTCCGGAACTTGAATCCGCTGTGGCCGACGTTGCGATCAAGCGGACCGGACGCGCGAAATACCGCAACTTCTGAGCGAGAACGCGCGTTTTAACGCGGCATCCAAATGTCGCCAACTTTTTCGTAGACTCGCTTTACCGCAGCCCACGCGACTCGATGCGCAATTTCCTCTTGTCGAGAATCGCCGGCATATTGCTGCCAAGCGTTATTGAAAGCCTCGCGGTAGATATCTTGGGCGTGGTCCGGGAGATGACCCTGAACCCGCATCGGCAAGTCCTGGTTGGTCACATAGGGCATAGGTTATTTCCGGCTCATGTGCGTGCAACTTCGGCGGGAACGTCGGCCTCCGCGGCAGCCACGAGTTGGTCTAGCTCCGCACGCTCCAGAGTTTCCTTGCGCATCAGCTCAAGCGAGATCCGCTCCATTGGCTCGCGGCGCTTCAAAAGGATTTGGGCGACACGTTTATGGATCTCATCCACGATCCGCCGCGACTCATCGTCGATGGTCTCCGCGGTGCGCTCACTGTAGTTGCGTTCTTCCATATCGAAGGGCGATTTGATGAACTGCCCAGCCATCGAACGGCCATAGGTCAACGGCCCTAGCGGATCGCTCATGCCGAATCGCGTTACCATCTGGCGCACCAGAGCCGTGGCTCGTTCGAGATCGTCCGAGGCTCCCGTGGATACAACGCCGCCATAATGAATCTCTTCTGCTGTCCGGCCGCCCAGCAGCACCGCAATCTGGTCTTCCAATTCCGGCTTCGTCATGAGGAACCGCTCCTGCGTGGGAAGTTGCAGCGTGTATCCCAAGGCGCCGATGGACCGAGGAATGATCGAAACCCGGTGTAGAGGGTCGGCATGCTTCACCGAGAGCGCCACTACGGCGTGGCCGGCCTCGTGAACCGAGACCCGCTCCTTCTCCTCCTGGCTCATTACCCGGCTCTTCTTTTCGAGCCCCAACATCACGCGGTCGACGGCTTCCTCCAGATCCCGCATCTCCACCTGCTCCCCGCCCCGCCGCACCGCGAGCAACGCCGCCTCGTTGATGATGTTCGCGAGATCCGCTCCCACCATCCCTGGCGTACGAGCAGCAATGGTTTCCAGGTCCAGATTATTCGCCATCCGAATCTTCCGTGCGTGCACCTTCAGGATCTCGATGCGGTCCTTGAGGTCCGGACGGTCCACCAGCACCTGGCGGTCAAAGCGGCCGGCTCGCAGCAGCGCTGGATCGAGAACCTCGGGCGTATTCGTGGCGGCCATGATAATCACGCCTTCGGACGAATCGAAACCGTCTATTTCAGCCAGCAATTGATTCAAGGTTTGCTCCCGCTCGTCATTGCTGAAGCCTATAGCTCGCCCGGAACTGCGCGACTTGCCGATCGCGTCCAGCTCATCGATGAATACGATGCAAGGCGCCTTAAGCTTGGCTTGCTCAAATAGATCGCGGACCCGGGCTGCGCCGACGCCCACGAACATCTCCACGAACTCCGATCCCGAGATCGAAAAAAACGCCACTCGTGCCTCACCCGCCACTGCTTTCGCGAGAAGCGTTTTCCCTGTGCCTGGAGGACCCACCAGAAGCACTCCTTTGGGAATCCGGCCGCCCAGCTTCTGATATTTCGCTGGCTGCCGAAGAAAGTCGATGATTTCTTCCAACTCGACTTTGGCCTCATCCACGCCGGCGACATCCGCGAAAGTGACTTGCTGGCGGGTGGACTCATCGTGGATCTTGGCCCGGTTTTTACCAAACGTCAGCGCTCCGCCACCTTGCGCCAGCCGGCGCATGCCGAACCCGTACAGCAGCATGATGAAAAGCACGGGGAGCACCCACCCAATGACATTCCAGATCCACGATGTCTGCTCAATCCGGCCTTCGAATTTGACCTGATGATCTTCCAAGTCCTTTAGAAGCAGGGACTCATCGACTCCGGGCAAACGGGTAGCTTTGATTCGTTGTTCCGCAGCCGGCTTTTTGCCGGTCGACTCAGCCTTGAGAACGCCAATCAATTCCCTCTCAGTGATTTGGACCTCGCTCAGATGACCGGCGCGAAGTTCGTTTAGAAAGTCACTGTAGGAGACCTCTTTAGGAGCGGTCGTTGGTCCGGCTCGGCTGCTTACATACAGCAGGGCGGCCAGCATAACGAGATTCAGCACTGTGAAGATCCAGCGGTGTTTCTGTTGGCGGTCCATCCCGCCTAGAACCCTGCAGGTAAGTGACCATGACGCCCAGCCGAACGAACCCAGAGCCGGGTTGGCAGCGAAGCTGCTGGAGGAAATGAAAAAAGTGCCTTTAATTCTGTTCGCATCTGAGACATACGGTTCTATGGCCGCGGCTCTGGAGGAGCGCAGCAGCCTGGTCGCCGGACGATTTCGCCCGCGGCGATTTGAGAACGGCGAGCTGCATATCGAGGTTCAGACTACGGTCGAGAGGGAACACTGTCTCATTCTCGGCTCGATCGCTCCGCCGGACGAACAGCTTCTTGCAACCCTGTTGCTGGCGCACACGCTCAAGAAAGAAGGCGCGCGCACGGTGACCGCGCTTCTTCCGTATTTGGCGTACGCCCGGGACGACAAGAACAAGCCCGGTGCAAGCATGGCAACCGCCTGCGTCGCCGCGCTGGCCCGCGCCTCAGGGATCGACGAAGTCGTCACCGTCGACGTGCACAGCGAACGGGCCAAAGGACTGTTTACGATTCCAGTCGTTTCGCTCTCATCCGCGAGAATCTTCGCCGAAGCCATAAGCCGATATGACTTGCGAGGCGCAACGATTGTCGCGCCCGATAATGGCGCGGTTCCCCGCTGTCAGGCCGTCCGAGCCGCAGCCGGAATGCCGCCCTGCGAAGTTCCCTATTTCGAGAAACGCCGCACGGCAAACGGAATCAAGCATCTTCGATTCATTGGTTCGGTTGGACGCCAAGCGGTAATCGTGGACGACATCCTGGATACGGGCGGCACGCTGCTGTCCGCCTGCGAAAAGCTCAAAGAGGCCGGCGTCGACGATATCACCATCATGGTCACGCATGGGCTGTTCACGGGAGACCGCTGGAAGCGGCTGCAAGAGTTGGGTGTGAAGCGGATTGTCTGCACGGATTCCGTGCCGACACTCCCCGGCATCGTTGGAAGCGGCATCGTAAGGCTGTCCGTTGTTCCCTTGATTGCACAACAGCTATGTGCGTTTGCGAAAGCCTGAACGGCGATGCCTTACTCGACTGCGTGAATCGGCCGAAGAAGTCGTCAATTCGCTCAGCCCTTGTACCCAAGCGGACGCAATTCTTCACGTCCTTCCCGTTCGTCTGGGGAAGCCCTTCGATGCAATCGAGCGCCGCGCCATCGATTTGTTCGAGAAGCGCGGCCGGGTCGCGGGACACGAATGGAAGATTGGCTTAAAAGCGGAACATGAACTCTTAGGTTGGCCGGCGACCCTGCGGCTCCGCGAAGCTTCTGGTCTCAAGGGCAGAGGATTAGCCAAACCGACAGGTTCGGCCGGTCCATTGCCAGCCGAGGGTTCTACTGGATCGGAAGACATCTACAACATCGTCGAATACGATGGGGTGGCGCCGTGCCCCCGGAACGCGTAGGGCAAGTTTTGGACGCCAGCGGTAACCTCCACGGCGGCTCTCACGGTCTTGTTTTGGTGTTCATGAGCGCAAGGGAGGAAGAAATGAAGATATTTGTCGCGGGAAGCAC
>JASHRP010000768.1 GCA_030037375.1 Bryobacteraceae bacterium
GCGAATTGCAAAGATCGTATTTGGAAGCGATCAACACCAAGTTGAATCCACCGGCCCCGGCCGCGGGGAACGCCGCGGCGGCGGGCCGTGCGAACCAAAGCGGAGATGAGAAATCGCTGTACCGCGCCGAGCTCCGGGCGCTGAGCACCTCGATTTCGGCGGCTCTTTTAAAGAGCTCCGACGCGGAAACAAAGGCGCATCTGGAAGCCTCCCGGGATGAGATCGCGAAAATTCTGGATCCCGGAGGGGCCGAGCGTCAAGCCGGCAGCCGGGCCGTTGCTCGCTGAGAGCCTTACAGGGCGCCCTCTCTCAGCACGGCCAGCGACCGGGGGATCAACTGGTAGGTCTTGCGCAACCGGCGTGGTTTCGAAGAAGCGGGGGAAGTCTTGCATGCCGTGTCGATCAGCACCTCCCACGCCGTCCCATCGCGCGGACCCGGCAGAGTGAACCGCACCGGCTCATGGTGAGGATTTAAGAGGATCAAGAAGGTATCGTCCCGGATCAGCTCGCCAACACCGTTTACATCATCGAGCGTCTGCCCGTTGAGCTTGAGTCCGATGCAGCGCACCCAACCGGTGTGCCATTCCTCCTGCGCCATCTCCTTGCCATCGGTGCGCAGCCATTGTATATCGATTTCCGTCTTGCCGTCCACTTCGCGGTCCGGCGCTTCGGGATCGATGCGGCGGTCCTGGAAAAACTTGCGCCGGTGAAGGTTCGGATGGCTCTTGCGCAGATCGATCATCACTCGCGTGAACTCGAGGAACGCTTTGCGGGCATCGTCGAGGTTCCAATCGAACCAGCTCAGTTCGTTGTCCTGGCAATAGGCGTTGTTGTTGCCGCGCTGGGTGCGCCCGATTTCGTCGCCTCCGCAGATCATCGGAATGCCCTGCGATAGAAGCAAGGTCGAAATCAGGTTGCGCTTCTGCCGTTCCCGTAACTCCAGGATGGCGGGGTCTTCGGTTGGCCCCTCCGCGCCGTGATTCCAGGAATGGTTGTCGTTGGTTCCGTCTCGATTGTCTTCGAGGTTCGCCTCATTGTGCTTGCCGTCATAGCTGACCAGATCCTGGAGAGTGAAGCCGTCGTGCGCGGTGATGAAGTTGACGCTGGCCGTGGGATGGCGGCCGTCCCGTTGATATAAATCGCTGCTGCCGGTAAGGCGATACCCAAGCTCCGCGAGCTGTCCCTCGTCGCCCTTCCAATAACGGCGCGCCGCGTCGCGGTAGCGGCCGTTCCATTCCGCCCAAACTGGAGGAAAATTTCCGACCTGATAGCCGCCTTCGCCCACATCCCATGGTTCGGCAATCAGCTTTACTTGTGAGATGACGGGGTCTTGATTAATGATGTCGAAGAACGCCGAGAGCCGGTCGACCTCATGCAGTTCGCGTGCGAGGGCGGCGGCAAGGTCGAACCTGAAACCGTCCACGTGCATTTCCGTAACCCAATACCGCAGACTGTCCATGATCAACTTCAAAACCTGCGGATGGCGGACGTTCAGCGTGTTCCCCGTCCCGGTGTAATCCATGTAATAACGCTGTTGATCGGCCACCAGACGATAGTAGGTTGAGTTGTCGATGTTCTTTAGGCTCAACGACGGCCCAAGATGATTTCCTTCGGCGGTGTGATTGTAGACCACGTCCAGAATCACTTCCATCCCCGCCCGATGAAGCTGCTTCACCATATTCTTGAATTCGCCGATCTGACCACCGCTGTCGCCGGAGCTAGAGTAGCGAGCCTCCGGGGCGAAGAAGTTAATCGAGTTATAACCCCAATAGTTCTTTAGGCTTTTGTCGAGCAGAATCTTGTCATCGAGAAAGGCGTGCACCGGCATCAACTCCACGGCGGTCACGCCGAGAGACTTGAGGTGCTCTACGACGGCCGGATGAGCCATCGCTGCGTAGGTGCCACGGATGCCCTCAGGGATGTCTGGGTGCGCGGCGCTGATACCTTTTACGTGAACTTCGTAAATCACGGAATCATGTAAGGGGGTGAGTGGGGGCCGGTCATTTTCCCAATCGAAGAATGAGGAGACGACGACCCCCTTGGGAACCGCCGCGGAGTCGTCTTGATCGTCGCGCTTGAGGTCGCCGTCAGGGTTTCCCAGCTCGTAGCCGAACACCGGCGCATTCCAATCGACCCGCCCGGTGAGCGCCTTGGTGTAAGGATCGATCGAGATTTTCGCCGGATTAAATCGCATTCCACGCTCAGGCTCATACGGACCGTGCACACGATAGCCGTACAACTGACCCGGCTGGATTCCGGCGACGTAACAATGCCAAATGTGTCCGCTGCATTCGCGGAGCTGGATCACTTTCGCTTCCGCGGTTCCCAGTCCCGGGAACAGGCACAGTTCCACGCCCGTGGCGCCTTCGGAATAGAGGGAAAAGTTAACACCCACGCCGTCCCAGGTCGCGCCCTGCGGATACGGCTTCCCGGGTAAGATCGTTTCTGCCACGCTAGTCTGCCTCCAGGATCGTCACCGAACGCGGCGGAAGCTGCAGCTTTCCGCCATGCACGTTCGACGACGGATGGGAACATAACAGCACGCGATGACCCGCGGCGGGAAGCTCACGAGCAGTTCCCGCAAAATTGCAGGCCACCGAAACACGTCCTCGCCCGAGCGCCAGCCAGCGCTCGTTCTCACTGAACTCGACTCTCACGCGATCCAGGCGGCCGTCTAGCAGACACGGCGTCGAACGGCGCAGTGCGATCAATTGACGGTACCACTCCAACATTTCACGATGCGGCTCCCGCTCGACCTCGCTCCAATCCAGTTTCGACCTTTCGAACGTCGCCGGGTCTTGCGGATCGGGCACTTCGTCCGGATTCCATCCAAAAGCAGCGAACTCCCGCCGTCTGCCTTCGGAGACAGAGGCGCCGATCTCAGGCTCCTGGTGATTGCTGAAGTAGAGGAACGGACTGGCCGCCGCGAACTCCTCACCCTGAAAGACCATGGGAACAAACGGCGAGCACATCACCAGCGCGGCGGCGACTTTGGCCAACTCCGGTCCCACGAGACAGCCGATCCGTTCGCCCCTCGCGCGATTCCCCACCTGATCGTGCGTCTGAATGTAACCCAAGAACCTCGAGCCGGACAGCCGCTCCTGCGGCCGTCCATGAACACGATTACGGAATTTCGAAAACCGGCCATCGTAAACAAACGCCTGCTTGAGCGCCTTCGCCAAATCCGCGATTGTGCCGAAATCGGCGTAGTACCCGGTGGTTTCCCGCGTGAGCGCCGTATGCAGCGCGTGATGGTAATCGTCGCTCCATTGCGCATCGATTCCGAATCCTCCACCTTCACGCGGCGTAATGACCCGCGGGTCATTCAAATCGCTCTCGGCGATCACTACCAAGTGCCTGCCGGTTTGTGCCTCCAACTCATCGATTTCCGCCGCGAGCTGCTCCAGGAAATGAACGGCCGAGGAATCGAAGATCGCGTGAATGGCATCCAGGCGGAGACCGTCAAAATGGTAATCGCGCAGCCACATCAAGGCGTTGTCGCAGAGGAACCGGCGCACCTCCGCGCTGCCGGCGCCGTCCAGGTTGATGGCTTCGCCCCAAGGCGTCGAGTATCGATCTGTAAGGTACGGGCCGAACCGGCTCAAGTAATTGCCGACTGGCCCGAGGTGATTGTAGACCACGTCCAGAAGAACCGCGAGTCCTTTGGCGTGACAGGCGTCCACCAGACGCTTCAACGTGTCCGGTAAACCGTAAGCGCAATGCGGCGCGTACAGATCCACTCCGTCGTAACCCCAACCCCAGCGTCCCGAGAACTGACCTACGGGCATCAGTTCCACGTGCGTGACGCCAAGCCGGGCCAGATGATCCAGCCGCGCGATAACGCCCTCAAAAGTTCCCTCACGCGTGAATGTGCCGACGTGCAATTCGTAAATCACCGCGGAAGAGAGCGGAGGGGCTTGCCAACCGCCATCGGTCCATGGAAATGAAGAGTGCTCGACCAATCGGGAGGCTCCGTGCACGCCATCCGGCTGCCACGCCGACCGCGGATCGGGCAGCGGTTCTCCACCATCGATCGAGTAAACGTAGGAAGCGCCGGGAGCAATTGGCTGGTTTAGCGACCACCAGCCGTTCGCGCTTTTCCCCATGGGAACCGCGGCGTTATCCAGGCACAGCTCGACCTTGCTGGCGGCAGGAGCCCAGAGACGGAATTGGTTCATGCGGAGTTTCGTGTCAGCAGCAGCACGGGGAAGCGCCGCAGCAACGGCCCTACCTCTCTCCGTCCGCCCTCCACGCTCTCGCCGGTTAGCCGATTGGTCCAGCGCCCCTGCGGAATTTCCAGATACGTGTCTTCCCAGTCTCCGCAACTCATCATCAAGCGCGGAGCAGCCACAATCACGTCGTTGCCACGCTGATACCCTACCAGGCAGGAGGCTCGCGGACCCGCCGGCCACAGCGCGCGGTACTCTCCGCTGGCCCCAAAACAGGCGGCATGCGTTTCACGCACGCGCAGGGCCTGCCGCGTCAGCCACAGTTTCGTCATCCCTTCGTTCCCCCGAGCCATTACCTCGCCGACGTTCAGGCAATCCAGCTCCGTCAACATTTGTCGTCGCAATTCATAATCGACCGGTTGCCGGTTGTCGGGATCCACCAGAAACAACCCGAAGAGCTCCATTCCCTGATATGTGTCCGGTACGCCCGGCGCGGTGAGCCTCAAGAGCGTCAATGCGAGCGCAGCGGTTTCGGCGGGCGCCATCAGCGGCTCCAGGAACCTTTCGAAGTCGGCCACGAACTCTGAATCCGCCAGGACTCCGTCAATGAACTTCTCCAGCGCCTCTTCAAACTCAGCGTTCGGCTCGATCCAGGAAGTCTTCTCTTTTGCCTCGCGCACTGCCTTCAGCATGTACTTTCCGATGCGATCCCGCGAAATCGGCCACGTGCCGACGAGAGTCTGGTAGAGGAGATACTCGCTCTTCCGGTCCGGCAGCTCGCCGGTGCGATACTTCCCGTTCATCGCCGACCACCGGCTCACTGCTTCGGTCCATGCCTGGGGCGCCTCCGAGAGCAATGCGATTCTCGCGCGCGCGTCCTCACTACGCTTGGTGTCGTGGGTGGAGGTGGCGAGCATCGTAAAAGGCATGCGGGTCTGCGCCTCACCGCACCACTTATGAAATTCCTCCACGCTGACCCCAAATCTCGCCGGGTTTCCACCCACTTCGTTCAGGGAGGTTAAGCGAAAGTAACTGTAGAAGGCTGTATCCTCCACGCCCTTGGCCATCGTGGCGGCAGTCACTTGCTGAAAGCGCATCACGAACTCATTTTCGAAAGGCCCGTGGATGTCGAGCGAAAGAATCTGGCGCAGGAAGTCGAACAAGCGCTCGTCCAGCTCCGGCCGCGCGCTGCG
>JASHRP010000087.1 GCA_030037375.1 Bryobacteraceae bacterium
TGCTGCTATCGGTAACGGTCAGGAACGGCCCGCTCTGGAACAGCAGTACTCCCGCCAACTCCCACCCATTGACCAGCTGACTGGTGAAGCGGTTGCCAAGGTGAATCGTGGGAGCATAGAGGAACGTGGTCTGGAACCGGTGGCGGCGCGTGTAAGCGACGTTTCCATAGTCAAGCATCGGATCTTGCGCAGTGGTGATCGATCCGCCTCCCTCGCCCGGGAACCCGCTGGGAGCGGTGCCGCCATCGTCGGAAAGATCCCTGGTGAAGGCGTAGCTGGACTGAAACTGCAAGCCCTTCGAGAAGCGCTTGTTGAGCGTCGCCGAAAAGGAATTGTAGTTGCTGATTCCACCATTCGTGTCCCAGTCGATGCCTTTGAATAGCGGGTAAGGGGCACTTGCCTCGACGGCAGAATATCCGACGGTGTTCGGAGCTACTTGGTTGAGGGCCTCCTCTATACCCAGGTTGGTGCCGTGGCTCCCGGTATAGCTGAGGCGCAGACCGGTTTGAAAGCCGAGATCGCGCTCAACCGTGAAATTCCACTGCTGCACATAGGGATCCTTGTAGTTCGGGTCAACCGCATAATCGAAAACCTGCGATCCCGGTATTGCCAGGTTGGAAGGGAGCGCGTAAGGAAAAGAGTACTTCGGTATCCCGTTGGAGAACGAGTTGGTGAAGCTCGCCACATCGCTCGCCTCCACCGCCCACGCTCCTTCAGCAGCGTTGCCCAGTTCGGTTTCGATGAACTTGCCGTATCCGCCGCGAATCACTGTTTTTCCGTCGTTCGTGACGCGCCATGCGAAACCCACTCGCGGGGCGAAGTCAGTCTTGGGCGAGAATTTCATGTTGTTCGGAATGCCGGCTTCTGTGGCGGTGAGAATCGGAGTCGGAGCGATAGACTGTACGAACCCGGGATTGAGCAGCGATACCGCTTGATCCGGGATCACGACCGCGCCATGCACCACCACGCCGTTCTCTGAGGAATAGTAGTTGGGCAGGAAGTCCGCTTCGTTGTGATAGTGGTCGCCCCACGCGGGGTGGTATTCGTAGCGCAGTCCGTAGTTGATGGTGAACCGCGACGTGACTTTCCAGTCGTCCTGGACGTAACCGGCGATTGCGTGCGCGTAGCCGAACGTATTCGGGTTGAGGACGGTGGCCATTCCGGAACTGTCGGGAATACCCAGCAGAAAAGCTGCATACGGCTCGCCGATCAGCGACTTCGTCACCGAATTGTTGAAGGTATAGGAGCCCATGCGATTGCTGGCGAAGACGTTCGTGAAGAGCCCGCGCAAGTAGCGGAAATCTCCGCCGAACTTGACGTTGTGCTTGCCGCGCGTCCAGGTGAGATTGTCCAGAATCTGAAGCGTGTTAGTCTGCGAAATCGAAGTCGTGCCGCCGGTGGTGCCCGTGAAGCCGGTGATCGAGAAGCTTGGAGATGCCGCGCCCGGCGGGGGAGGGCCGGCAAGTTGCAAACCCAAGGCGCCCTGAATCCCAGATGCAGTGTAGTCGTAGTTGCTTCCCGTGTTAGAGCCGCTGTATCCGATGATCGCCTCATTTACGAGATGGGGAGTAAGGATGTAGTTGTCTCCGCCGGAGATGCCGTAGTCGTTCTCGATGCTTGTTCCGCCACCGAGAACCGGGTCCGTCGGCGCACTCAAGGTCTCCCTGCGCTTGTAGGTGAGGCGGGCAAATGCCGTATTCTTTGAGCTAACGTTCTGATCCAAACGCATATCGCCCGCATTGCTGGAGATGTTGGATGGGAACAGCTTCTGGTAATTGTTCGCGATCGCGCCCGCCGCCCCGTAGTTGGGCAGCGGGAAGAAGTAATTCTCAACCGCCAGCGATAACGGGGCAATACGAGTCAGGGGGATCTGATTGTTGGGGAACGGCTGGCCGCTCAACGGGTCCTTGACCGTGGTTGGCAAGTACGTCGAAAGGTCGCCTTCCTTCAGAGCCGCGGTTGGGAAGCTGTCGTAATCCAAAGTCTGATTGGGATGCTGCAAGCCTTCGTAGTCCATGAAAAAGAAGGTTTTATTTTTTCCGTGATACAGCTTCGGAACAACAATGGGACCGCCCAGGGAGGCCCCATAATCGTTCAGGACCAGGTGAGGCTTGGTCGCCGAGAAGCGGTTGCGCGCATCCAGCGCGGACACCTGGTTGTTTTCATACAGGCTGCCGTGAAGGATGTTGCTTCCGCTTTTGGAAATGGTGGTAATGTCGCTGACCCCGCCGTACTCCGCCGTGTTATTGATTTCACTCACGCGGATTTCGGAGATGCCGTCGAACGACGGAAACAGTTCGCTTAGCGGAGATGCGCTCTTCGGGCTTACCGTGCTGATGCCGTCCAGGCTGGTGGACAGCATGGCGGGCTTTTCGCCCGCGATCGATAGGTTGCCGCTGGCATCTGTCTGAACCCCCGGCTGGGTCGATAACGTGGTGATGGGGCTGGTTGAGCCGGTCGAGCGCGAATATATCGCCACCGGAAGATCGATCAATTCCCGGCCGAGTTTCGTCTCCGCGATATTGGAAACCTCGGTGGCGATCGGAGCCTCCGCGGCTTCCGAGACGTTCACGACCTGCTGTTGCGTGGTTAGCGCGAGCGTTGTGTCCTGGCGGATGGTCTGGCGCGACGTCAACGTAATTCCGGGGAACTTGGCTACCCGGAATCCGGGGGCCTCGACGGAAATCTCGTAGTCGCCCGGCTCCATATTCACCAGGGTCCAGCCGCCGGTGGCGTCGGTGATGACGGAACGCTCTGCCGATGTGCCGGTGTTAACTGCTTTTACAATCGCGGACGCGATCACGCTGCCCGCCGGATCCTTGACGGTGCCGACGAACTCGCCATAAGTCGACTGGCCGAAAACTACCCGAGTACTGAATTGGGCCGTGAGCCCGATGGCCATGCCAAAGATGAAAGTAGAAACTCCGCGGCCAACGGGCCGCTTGGAGGAAGTCTGCATGATAGGAACACTCCTTCGTTCTCAGAGCCTTGGCTATCCATAGCCATGTATCGCTATTCGCGACAGGGAACCGAAAACTGTGAAACAGGGTGTGTCCGAAACGCGGGACTTAACTCCGCCTAGACTTTTGGCGGGCGCTGTACCTCAGCTGAAGAACTGATCTCTGAGGGTTGACCGAGTGTAAACGTAAACCTTTTCGGTGTCAAGGATTTTTAGGAAAACTCTATGGGCGCGGTTGGGACAAACGTCTTTAAATGCACCATCAACCGAGCATGTATAATGATTGCGGAATTGCGCCATGATTGCGCGCCTACTGGCAACGCTTTGCCTGCTCTACGTGAGCGCCCCCGCCGGCCGCTCGGAGTCTCTGGCTCCAGCCGGTCGAGTGGATATTTACGTCAAGATCGACCGCAGCATCCCTCCGGCAGTCCTGAGTTCCATGAAGGACGAACTGTCCGCAACCATGCAGGATACCGGCGTGCGCCTCGGATTCCAGATGTTGAATGGCGCGCCGCCCCAAACCAGTTCCGGCTTGGCAGTGGTAGCGGAGTTCCGGGGCGAGTGCGGCGTTTCCTGGCACCAAGACTGGACCCAGGCTTCGAACGCCGCAGCGCCACTTGCCTCCAGCGCGGTCGCGGACGGCGAGGTCCTTCCGTTCAGTTGGGTCGATTGCGGCCTAGTTAGCCGCTTGATCGGACCCTTGATTTCCGATCAACCTGACGCCCTGCGCGATTACGTTTATGGACGCGCCCTGGCTCGGGTGCTTGCGCACGAACTGTACCACGTGCTCACCCAGAATAGCGGCCACAATCAATCCGGCCTCGCCAAAGGAAAATTCACGGCCGCGGAGTTGGTTTCGGAACGCTTCCAGTTTGAGGGAAACGCCTTCAGGATCATCCCGGCGCCCGCGTCCGAGTTGGCGGCACTGCCGGAATCGAGAGCGGGTGCTGCCGAAGTCGACGAGGCGGACTTCAAGTAGTTAAATGACTCTTTTTAATTCGAAGCCATCGAGCTTGTAGCGGAATTCTCCCCGGCCAGCCGCGTCCCTCGCAAGCGATTCCAGACCTCGCTCTAGCGCTTCGAGCTCGGCGTCCCACCAGGGTCCACCGTGGCCGGATTTGTAAAACTGGCGGCAGAGCGTCAGATGGCGATGGAAACCGGCGTTGAGGCGGGATTCATAATGCGCGAGAAGCTCCTGCTCATCCCCGCCGTTATCAATCGCGCGGATCACCGCCGCCGCCAGGATCGCCTCACGAACCGCCTGGGCCGTCCCGTCGCCACAAATGGGATCGAAGGCAATCGCGGCGGTTCCGCAGGCGAGCCACCCGGACGCGCAAAGCGGCGACGCGATCCGGGGGTACGCCGGAAATTCACCGGACCGGTTCAGACGCGCGATCTCCTTCGCGATTACGCGGCTGTGTCCCAGCAGCGTGCCGGCCGGCGCACCGACTGCGAGCAGCCAACCCGCTTCGGCCGAATTCGGGATCAGGAACAACCATCCTTCTTCGACGGATTCGATCCAGCACGCGGAGGAATCGCAGCCCTCCCGCAGATCGACATGAACCGCGGACGCGATTCGCGAACCAAAGCGCTGCTCACGCACGGCCTCAGGCAGCGGGCGCGAAGCGAAGATCGTCCAGTCTGGCTCCGCGTCTTGGTTCTGAAAGCTTTCTTCGAGGCTTTCCACGAGCAACTGCTCCGATACAACCACGGCCGAATGATCCAGAATCAGCGGTTCCGTGTTTCCCCATGCGACGATGCGCTTCCGGATTTTAGAGGCGTCGTTAAAAGCCGCCGGGCGGTTGAAAATGTCGCGGATCAGCGCGAGCGATGCGTCGTTCAGCAAAATCGCTGGCAACTTGGGACGGTCCGTTCGCTCAAGGGAGACGCGGAAACCAGCGCGCGCCAACAGGTTTGCGGAACACTGGGCGGCCATGCCTCCGCCGCGAATGGCAATGGTAGTCACGCCTGTCCTGTTTCCAATAGTGCACCAGCGGGACAAAACACGCAAACAATTGTGAGCTTTCCATGCTATATTGATCCCGTATCGATTCCCTCCACACCGTCTCATTTGTGGAGAAGGCCACGTTCCAAGCCACAATCGGAAGTCATCGACACAGGCTTTTTGCGAGGTGATCCTTCATGAAGACGGTTCCGGCAGTTGTTCTAATTTGTTTCGCGGCAAGTCTGGCGCGCGTTCCCTTGCTTGCCGCGAGCTCCGATGCCCCCGCCTGGAATAGCAGAGCTGCGGCTGCGTATCTCGATCAGCGGGCGGCCTGGTGGATGGCGTGGCCTTCGGCGGCACGCGATCACGAGACTTTCTGCATCTCCTGTCACACGGCTCTTCCGTACGCACTGGGGCGGCCGGCGCTGCGGGGTGATCTGGCGGAGCGGTCGCCTTCTCCGAACGAGCGCAAGATTCTGGACAACATCGTCAAGCGAGTCCGCCTTTGGAACGAGGTCCAGCCGTTCTACAGCGACGAAAAGAACGGCGCGCCGAAGACCAGCGAAGCTCGCGGAACGGAGTCCGTCCTCAACGCACTGATTCTGGCGAGTTACGACGCAAGGGATGGAAAGCTTAGCGATGACACGCGGACGGCTCTCGCGAATATGTGGGCTCTGCAATTGAAAACCGGTGATCACCAGGGGGCCTGGACGTGGCTCAATTTCCACAACGAGCCCTGGGAAGCCGACGATTCCCAGTATTGGGGAACGGCGCTGGCGGCGATCGCGATCGGAACGGCGCCAGGCGGCTACCGGTCGACGCCGGAGTTGCAACCCGGCTTGAAATTGATGACCGGTTACCTAAGACAGGGGCTCCAGGAGCAATCCCTCCTCAACCGTCTCGCGCTTTTGTGGGCCTCGGCCGCGATACCGGGTCTGCTTAGCGTGGAAGAGCAGAAATCCATCTCCGGTGAAGTCTTCAAGCAGCAACAGGAAGACGGAGGTTGGAGCGTTTCGTCCCTGGTGATCGGCGGCTGGAAACGCCGCGACAACACACCGCTCGAAACCAAGAGCGACGGTTACGGAACGGGCCTGGCCTCATTCGTCTTGCTGAAATCCGGCGTTCCCGGCACTCAGCCTGAAATGAAACGAGCTCTGGCGTGGCTATCTCAGAACCAGCAAGCCGACGGCTTCTGGCGAGCCGATTCGCTCAATAAAAAACGCGATCCCGCCTCGGACGCAGGTCATTTCATGAGCGACGCAGCCACGGCGTATTCGGTGCTGGCGCTGACGAGCGGCAGATGAGACGGGCGCCCATCTTCACCGCCTTGCTCCTGATTGCGCTTTCCGCCGCGCGAGCACTCGCCGCAGACCCGCTGCTGGGTCGATGGCTGCTGGTGAGCCAGCAGATCGACGGCCGCAAGGTGGAAATTAGCGAACTAACACTGCGAATAGAGGCGGCTGGTCAAGCGATCGAATTCTCCTACTCCGTTCCGGTGAATAACATTCAATTTGTATCGCTGCGCTTCACCGCTCGACCCGACGGCACCGACGCTGACGTCACCAATGCGAATGGGCAAAAGATCGGAACGGCGAAGGTCACAAAGACGAGCACATCGCAATACCGGGTGATCGTGCAGGGGCCGAACAAGCCGACCGCGACCGCAACCGCGACCCTTTCCGCCGATGGGAATAGCCTCACGTGGCAATCCGATTCAAAGCAGCCGGGTCAAACCGCTGTCACGCAC
>JASHRP010000769.1 GCA_030037375.1 Bryobacteraceae bacterium
CGTTATAACCCGGAGATGCTTTGGATCGCCGACGACGTGTTCACGATTCATCACGGCTGGCTCGCGACGTACGGCGCGGAGATGAAGCGCCGGGGAATTCGCATTCCGTTCGAGTGCATCACGCGCGCGGACCGGCTGAATGAGCGCGCGGCGGAACTGCTTGCGGAGCTCGGCTGCATGCGCGTGTGGATCGGCTCAGAGAGCGGCTCGCAGCGCGTTCTGGACGCCATGGAACGCGGAGTGACTGTGGAACAGGTGCAGCGCGCAGTGGCGCTCGCGAAACAGAACGGAATCGAGACCGGCATGTTCCTGATGTGGGGCTACGACGGCGAAGAGATCTCCGACATTGAAGCCACCGTGGAACACGTGAAAGCGTGCCGCCCCGACATTTTCTTCACAACAGTCTCTTATCCCATCAAGGGCACTCCGTATTTCGAAAAGGCGCGGGACAGGCTGGTGACGATCGAGCCGTGGGCGCAATCGTCAGACCGCAATTTCGCGATTGCCGGGCGTCATTCGAGAGCGTTTTACAAGCATGCCGATGATTTGCTGCGCAGCGAGATGGCTCCTGCGCCGGACGCCGTCGCGATACAAGCCGCCCGGCAGGCGTTGGCTTCCACGAGTCAAGAGGTGGAAGCATGAGCTCAGTCCCACTCTCTTTCTTCGACCGGCTCGCGATTAACTATGACGAGACCTGGACGAATACGCGCGTTGGCCGGGCGCAGCGAAATGCAATATGGCGGGAGTTGGATTGGTTCGTTCACAAAGGCGATCGAGCTCTGGACCTCGGATGCGGGACTGGCGAGGATGCGCTGCACTTGCTCGATCTCGGCGCGAAAGTGGACGCGATCGACAGTTCAGCCGGCATGGTCGATGCGGCGCGCCGCAGGGGCGTGAACGCCCGGCGGCTCCCCATCGAGAATATCCCCGAGTTGGCCGGTACATACGATCTGGCGCTCTCGAATTTCGGAGCGTTCAACTGCGTTGAAGACCTGGTGTGCCTCCGCGAGCCACTTGCGAAGCTTGTTCGCCCCAGAGGCACGCTTGCCATCTGCGTCATGAACCGGTTCTGTGCTTGGGAGACGCTCTACTACCTCATTCACGGGAAGCTCCGCAAGGCCTTTCGACGCTGGAGCGGAAAAACGCGAACCTCTTCTGGCCTGAGCATTTTTTACCCCTCTGCGCGAACGATCAAGCAAACGTTGCATCCCGACTTTCGCATGATCCGCGATATCGGCGCCGGCATCGCCGTGCCGCCGTCGTACGTTCGCGGCGTTCCGAATCGGGCGCTCGATATTTTCGAGAGCTTCGATTCGTGGATCAGCGCTTCGCGATTTGGGCGCGCTAGCGGCGACCACCGCCTGCTGGTATTCGAACGAAGCCGATGATCATTCTGCTTCACCCGAAAGCCGTAAAGCCGCACAATCGCAGGTTTCCGCTGGCGATTCTCTCGATCGCCGCGGCGCTCGAAGGAGCCGAAGAATATCAGATCGTCGACGGCAATCTCGATACCACGCCCGGCGCGACGATGGACCGCATCGCGCGCGAGCATCGGGTTGAGTTGCTCGCGGTCTCCGTCATGCCCGGACCGCAGATGGTCTCGGCGGTCGCGCTGTGCCGCGAGTTTCGGCAGAAGCATCCCAATGTGCCCATCGTATGGGGCGGATACTTTCCGTCGCTCTATGCGGACACCACGTTAAACGCCGGCTATGTCGATTTCGTGATTCGTGGCCAGGGCGAGGATACGATTATCGAACTGCTTCAGGCATTTCGGGACTCGCGTCAGCTCGCCAGCATTCGGGGGTTGTCATTCAAGGACGCGTTCGGACTCCATGTCCATAACGCGGAGCGGCCGCTCCGTTCGCCCAACGATTTTCCACGGCTGCCCTATCATCGCCTGGCACCGGTCGAACGTTATTTGCTTCCGACGTTCTTGGGACGCCGCACTGGCGTGCATCACGCGAGCATCGGGTGCCCGTTCCGCTGCCAGTTCTGCGGCGTCGTTCCGATTTTCGATGGAAGGCAGAAGACGGAAGTACCAGAGCGGACCGCGGAAGTTCTCGGCATGCTGCAGCGCAAATTCGGCATGGACGCGGTGCAGTTTTACGACAACAATTTCTTCTTGAGCGAAAGCCACGCAAGCAAGCAGGCCGAGTTGCTTTCGCCTCTCAACCTTCGCTGGTGGGCGGAGGGCCGCATCGATACATTTCTTCGCTACTCCGACGAGGCGTTGCGCGATATCCGCCGCTCCGGCGCGACCATGATCTTCTTCGGAGCGGAGTCAGGCTCGAATGAGGTCCTGGCCCAGATGAACAAGCGCATTACCGCGGAGCAGACTTTGGAACTCGCCGCGCGCATCCGAAAATTCGGGATCATTCCAGAGTTCTCGTTCGTCGTAGGCAACCCGAACGCGCCAGCGGAGGACACTCGCCAGACCATCGACTTCGTTCGTCGCATCAAGCGCCTCAATCCGGACGCCGAAATCATCGTTCAGCATTACATTCCGACTCCGCATCCCGACGGCATGTACGGCGGCGTGGAGGGAAAGATCGAGTTCCCGCGAACGCCTGACGAGTGGGCCACGGAGCGCTGGTTCAACTTCACGATTCGTCATGACCCGCGGCTTCCATGGCTGCCGAGGCAAGTGAAGCGGCGCATTGACAATTTCGAATTGGTGATCAATTCCCGCTGGCCGACGGTGCAGGACATTAGATTGCCGCGATGGGGCCGGATGCTGCTTCAATTCTTGAGCAGTTGGCGCTACGCCACCGGCATTTACGATTTTCCTCTCGAGCTCGCGTGGGCCGAAAAATTCGTGGCGTTGCGCAAGCCGCGCTGGGAAAGCCTATGACGGTTCTCGAATCCGAAGCGGCGTATCGCCTGTGGGCTCCGTCCTACGATTCTGCTCCGAATCCATTAGTTGCTCTCGAACAGCGCATTCTGAGTGAGCGGATCCGATTCACGCCTTCCATGCGCGTGCTCGATCTCGCGACCGGCACGGGCAGATGGCTCGAAATTGCGCTGGCGCATGGCGCTGACGCTTATGGCGTGGATCTGTCGTGCGAAATGCTTCAGCAGGCTCGGCCCAAGGGTTTGTATGGCCGGCTCATCCAAGCGAGTTTATACGCGCTTCCATTTCCCGACGATTTCGCGGATCTGGCGATCTGCTCCTTCGCGCTCAGTTACGTGAATGCGCCCGAGACCGCACTTCGAGAGATGGCGCGAACGTCGCGCGGAATCGTCATTAGCGATCTCCATCCGGCGGCGGCAGCCGCGGGATGGGCGAGATCGTTTCGCGCGAACGGTGAGAAATACGAAATCGCCAGTCATCAGCATTCGCCAACGGCGCTGGAACGGTGTGCAGAGCCTGCTGGGCTTAAAAGAGCGTGGGGGATGGAGGCCAAATTCGGAGAGCCCGAACGGCGAATCTTCAATCGGTCCGGCAAGGCCGCATCGTTCGATGCCATGAAACACATTCCAGCGATTTTGATCTCTTGCTGGACACGCCGATGAAGATTACCGGTGCGAGAGTCGCGCTCGGCCCGCATCAATCGGAGCGGCGCGAGGTCTATGTACGAGGCGGCCGCGTCTCGTTTTTTGGAGACGAACGCGGCGAGAGCTTGGATCTCAGCGGATTGTTGCTCCTGCCCGGCCTGATCAATGCCCACGATCATCTGGAGTTCAATCTCTTTCCGAAGCTCGGAGCAGGAACGTACCCCAACGCCAAAGCCTGGGCGAGCGACATTCATCGGCCCTTGGATTCGCCCCTCAAAGAACACCTCTCGCTGTCGAAGCTGACTCGGCTAGTTTGGGGCGGCTTGAAGAATCTCTTGAGCGGCGTGACTACGGTCGCGCACCACAATCCGATTGAGGAACCTCTGCTTCGTGCGGAATTTCCCGTAATGGTTGTGCGGGAGTTCGGCTGGGCACATTCGCTCGATTTCAGTCCGGATCTGACGGAGCGGTTTCAGACAACGCCCGAAAATTGGCCCTTTCTACTTCACGCGGGCGAGGGTGTCGACGACCACGCTTACTCGGAAATCGCTCGGTTGGAGTCGCTCGGCATTCTGTCCGAACGAACGGCGTTGATTCACTCGATTGGCCTCGATCATCCGGGACTGGCATTAGTGAAAGCGCGAAGATCCAGCATTGTTTGGTGCCCCAGCTCCAATCTGGCCGTCTACGGCCGCACGCTCGCCGCTTCTGTTCTCAAGTCGGGTGTGAATATCGCTTTGGGAACCGATTCCGCGATGACGGCGCAGGCCGATCTGATCGACGAAATCGGCGTCGCGCGGGGCACGTCCGAGTTAAACTCCGAGGAGCTTTACGAGATGGTCACCACGCGCGCGGCGCATCTGCTGCGGCTCCGCGATGGGCAAGGAGAAATTCGCGAGGGCGGCGTGGCCGATCTGATCGCGGTGCCGGATCGCGGCCAAACGCCCGCGGATGCGCTCGCCGAGTTGACACCCGAGTTAGTGATCGTCAGCGGCAAAGTTCGACTGATCGCGCCGCAGCTTCTTGATCGCATGAGCGGCATTCATTGCCGGCCTCCGCACAGCATTCGGCTCGAAGGCCGAGGATGTTGGCTGACGGATGTAGACTTGCCTTCTCTTCACGCCGAGACCGCGCTCGCGCTCGGCGCGGAGTTTCGGTTGGCCGGAAAGCGGGTGTGGCAATGAAGATCGCCTCACTGCCAGTCCTGGTGGTGAATCCGCATAGCCGCTGCAACTGCCGCTGCAAGATGTGCGACATCTGGAAGACGACGGCTACGGAAGAACTGAGCGAAGCGGATTTTCGGGGATTGGTCGAGAGCATCCGCGACCTCAGGGTCGAATGGGTGGTTTTCTCGGGCGGCGAGCCGATGATGCACTCCAACCTCTGGCGGCTCTGCGAGATCATACGAACGGAACACGTCCGCATCACGTTACTCAGCTCAGGTCTGCTGTTGGCGCGTAACGCGCAGCGCATCGTAGAGCATGTCGACGACGTGATTGTCTCGCTTGACGGACCTCCTCACGTTCACGACTCGATTCGCGGCGTTCCCGGAGCGTTCGCCGCGCTCTCAGCAGGCATTGCTGAAATACGGACACTGCGCTCCGGCTTTGGGATTTCCGGGCGATGCACGGTGCAGCGGTCGAACTTCCGGCATTTGATCGCAACCATGGAAACGGCGCGGGCCTTACGTCTCGACTCGATCTCGTTCTTGGCCGCTGACCTGGAATCGACCGCATTCCATCGTCCCGAAGGATGGGCGGTCGAGAAGCAGAATCGAGTTGGCCTTGATTCCGCTCAAGTGGATTTGCTGGAAACAGAGATTGAGGCGTTGATCAACCGCGGAGAGTGCGGACGTTTCGTGGCCGAATCGCCCGAAAAACTAAGACGCGTCGCGCGGCATTTTCGGGTCCACCTGAAGCAATTAGGTGCAGCATCGCCACTGTGCAACGCGCCGTGGACATCGGCGGTGGTTGAAGCGGAAGGCTCGGTGCGCCCGTGCTTCTTTCATGCGCCGATTGGAAATCTAAGATCGGGGAAGTCTCTGTCGGAAATCGTGAATGGAGCTGCGGCAGTCGCGTTTCGGGAACGCCTGAATGTCGCGGAGAATCCGGTCTGCCAGAGATGCGTCTGCTCGCTGAACTGGAAGTCAGTCGGGCCACTCGTGCAGGTCGCGGCCGAGCAGTTCTGCTAGTTTCTGAACGTCGGCGCGATAGTACTCCCGCAGGAATTGGCGATCGCGGGCATCCATGCTTGCGGAGCCCTCCGGCTTGAATAGAATAGATCGCGCTTTCGTCCGGATTGGTTGGGGAATCATTTTCCTCAGAATCGGTCCGGCTCCTGTCGTATTGAGGATTTGATTTGTCGCCAGAGAGCGTGGGGCGCGTTGCGCCAACTCCCTCTTGGAAAAATCGACGGTGACGTGGGAGTCGACGTTCAAGAACTCGAAGACTTGTTTTAGGAACCCGGCGGGATTTCGCCAGGCTTCTTCGTAGATGAAGATGCGAACGCGCTCACGCGGAAACCGGTCAAGGAACCGCGTGACCTGGTCGAAATAGAAACCGTTTTCCAGAAACGGGTAGAGCGGCTGAAATTCGTCGTGCTTCTCACACGCCGCAAGCTCGATCTGTTCGCGAAAGGAACGCGTGACAACGCCGTCCCTCGCGTTGTGTAAATATTGCGAAAACGCACGCTCTGCCGGATCTCTCAGGATCATGATGATTCTGGCGCGCGGGATAGCCGCGTAGATGTTACCTGCCGCCGAAGCGGACCACAAATAGCAAACGCTGGCTTCTCCAATCGCATCAGCGGCGCCGGCGCCACGAAAGAGTTCGACGTAGTCGTCCCATTCGGCGATGATCCCCTCGGGATAAGGATCTCCCGCCAGCGGCTGACGTAATCGCTCACGAAGATTCTCAACCGTCTTCTGGGCTCTTTGCCGGTATTGTGCCGCGAAGCGCTCGGGGCGAACCTCGGAGGCGAAATAGTTCGGCTCCTTTACCGGGCTCATGAAGATTTGCGCGTGTTGTTGCAGGTAGCGACACAGCGACGTGGTGCCTGCCTTTGGCGCGCCCACGATGAAGAAGTTTGGCAACGGGCTTCGGATGCACTCGATACTACATCAGGTTTGCCGTGTTCCATACCGCCTCGCAAATTGGTCCAAGGTTTGGATGGACCCCCTGTCCCCGGCGCCTCCGCGGCCTGCGTATTTCGATCCCGCTCTGGGGGCCTGGGTCCTCAGCCGGTACGCCGACATCATCGCCGCGTTACACGAACCCGCACTAAGGCAGGAAACCGCGCCCGGAAGGGCCTCGGAGGAGCCGCCCGACGTGCGCGCGAAGCTTCTCGAAGCGCTGTCTTCAACCAAGCTGAAGCAGTGGCAGCAAGCA
>JASHRP010000770.1 GCA_030037375.1 Bryobacteraceae bacterium
AGTGCGCAGGCCGAGGCGGAGTACAAAGAGGAGATTGCGACCTATCCACACAAGGGCTCGACTTACATGGAATTAGCGCACCTGTATGAGTCCTCCGGCAGATGGGCCGACGCGAAGGCGACGCTCGAAAAGGCAATCGCGGCGGACCCGGCTTACCCGGACGCGAAGAACAATCTGGCATATTTGTATTTGGAGCACGGAGGCGACGCGAACGCGGCGGTCTCGCTGGCACAGGATGCCAAGCGGGCGCTGCCTAACTCTCCGGTAGTCGCCGACACGCTCGGCTGGGCGTTTTACAAAATTGGGTCGTATTCGCTAGCAATCTCGCAACTGACGGCCTGCGTGCAAAAGGTTCCTAACAATCCCGAATATCAATACCACCTCGGAATGGCGTACCTGAGGGCGCAACGCTTCGCGCCCGCAGCCGAGTCCTTGCAACGGGCGCTTCGCGGGAATGCGAATGCGACGTATGCGTCGAGCGCGAGGGCGGCTCTGGACGATATCGCAAAGAGACCCCGCAAATGAAGACTCGCTTCCAAGCTTTTGCAGGTCTGTGGCTCGCGGTAATGATTTTGTGGTGGCCAGCGGCGCGGGCCGTGGTTAATTTGGGTTTGCACGATGAGCGTTATGTGCAGGTCATGGTTGCGCCCTTGCTTTCGATTTTCCTGATCTATTGGGAGCGCAATCGTATTTTTGAGCGAACGGAGTGGAGTCCGCGCATTGGATTTCTGCTGCTCCTGCTGTGTGTGGTCCCGTATCTTGCGTTATTGCGAGCGTCCGGGCGGAACGTCGAGAGCACGCTTCCTTGGGCCGTGGGTTTGATGATTGGCGCTACGATGGCGGCGTTCATCGTGTGCTTCGGACTGCGTGCTTTTGGGGCCGCGCTGTTTCCGCTCTGCTGCTTGCTGCTGATGCTGCCCGTTCCATCCGCATGGATGGACCGCCTGACGGCAAATCTGCAGCACGCCTCCGCCGTAACGAGCGTTGCCATATTGCGGCTGGCTGGGGTCCCGGTTTTCACTCAGGGCGGTAACAGAATGCTGCTTCCGGGCCTGGAGATTGAAGTGGCGCCGGAATGCAGCGGGATTCACTCCTTCCTCTCGCTGGCCTTGGTGGCGCTGTGCGTGGGTCGAATTTGCCTGCGTTCCGGATGGAATCGGCTCGTGCTGGTAGCGGCCACGATTCCTTTCGCAATTTTTAAGAACGCCGTCCGGATCAGCGTGATCTCATCGCTTGGGGCCTATGTTAATCGTGTTTTCCTATATGGCAGGATTCACCATTACGGGGGATTAGTCTTCACACCTTTGGCGATCATCATGCTTTTTGCTCTTCTGATGGGGCTGCAGCGGCTCGAAGTCCGGTTCGCCAGGTCTGAAACGGACGGAGGGAAAGCGACCCGGCGTGGGTCGCCGAAACTTCTGTTGTGGAACGAGGACTCCATCGTTCGCCGGCCACAATAGCAGCAGCGGGGCAAGGCGGGCGTCCGCAGATTGTAAACAGCCGTTTCTAATTGCTCCGCGAGGGGTGTCCAAGGCCGGCTGATATACTGGACGAAACGGGGATGGCGAGGGATATTTCTTCTTCCACCGGTTCTTCAACGGCCTCTTCCGCGGCTTCTTCCGGTACAATCGCGGCGTCGCCGGAGGTGCGGTATCACACCTCTGGCTTGATTCAGCTCACGCGGCCGCAGTTGATGGGGACGATGGCTGGGCTGCTGCTCTCCGTGCTGCTGGCTTCGCTCGATCAGACGATCGTTGGGACGGCTGAGCCTCGGATTATCGCCTCGCTATCTGGATTTAACCGGTATCCGTGGGTCGCGACGGCGTATCTGCTTACGTCGACTTTGGCGGTGCCGATCTTCGCGAAGCTTTCCGACATGTACGGTCGGAAATGGTTTTTCCTGGGAGGGGCGGCGGGGTTCGTGTTGAGCTCGGCGCTATGCGGGGCGTCGGGGAAGCTGGCGTTTCCTCCAATTGACGGGATGAATCAATTGATCTTGTTCCGGGCCATCCAAGGGATCGGCGGCGGGATGATGATGGGTCTCGCGTTTACGATTATTGGAGATGTATTTTCGCCAGCGGAGCGCGGAAAATACCAGGGATTTTTCGCGGCCACCTATGGGCTTTCGTCGATATTCGGGCCGACGCTAGGCGGATGGCTGACGGATCAAGTTTCGTGGCGGGCGACGTTCTATGTGAATCTGCCAGTCGGGGCGATTGCGATCCTGGCGATTTATCATTACTTCCCGTATTGGCGGCCGCATGGAGTGGTGCGGCGGATCGATTGGGCGGGAGTGCTGTCATTGATCTTCTGCATGGTCCCGCTGCTGCTAGCTTTGACTTGGGTGACGGACTACGGGTGGGGGTCGGCGCGAGTGCAGTTGCTGCTGGCGATGTCAGTGGTGATGCTGGGGGCGTTTTTGTGGGCGGAAACGAAGGCGGTGGAACCGTTGATTCCGCTGTCGCTATTTCAGCATCCGGTGATCAGCATTTCGTCGGTTGCGGTATTTGTCCTGGGCATGGGAATGTTCGGCGTGATCATGTACTTGCCGCTGTTCATGCAGGGCGTGCTTGGAGTGTCCGCGACGAAATCCGGAGGGTTGCTGACGCCGCTGCTGCTGGGATCCGTGGCGGGAAGCATCACGACGGGACAGATCAATTTGCGGAAGCGGACGTACAAACCGTCAGCGGTGGTGGGGTCGATCATGATCGCGGCCGGGATGATTTTGTTCGCCCGAATGAACGCCGCGACGCAGCCGAATGACGTGCTTTTCGCGATGATTATCGCGGGGTACGGGATGGGATTGCTGATGCCGGTGTATACCGTGGCGGTGCAGAATGTCGCCCCAAGGCAGCATATGGGCGCGGCGACGGCATCGACGACGTTCTTCCGCTCGATCGGGAGCACGGTGGGAGTGGCTCTGTTCGGCAGCTTGCTGCTGACGAATTATCATCGCGATTTCGCGGCGGTGGTTCCGGCGTCGGTTCCCGCGGACCTGCTGGAGCCGTTTCGGAATCCCCTGACGCTCGCGTTGCGGCGTCCGCAATTGGAAGAAGCGTTCGGGAGGTTGCCGGGCGGAACGGATCTATTGCGTAAATTGCTCGCGAGCGTACCTGGGGCACTCGTGCACGGCATTCAGTTGATCTTCCTTACGAGCGCGGTGGTGATGACGGCGGCGATCGCGCTGAATTTGACGCTGCGGAGTGTGCCGCTGAGGAGTGGGGCGGGGCCG
>JASHRP010000771.1 GCA_030037375.1 Bryobacteraceae bacterium
GAACCTGCTGGCTGGAGTTTTCGTCGGGCACTTCGGTCGCGATGACCCAGGAATTCGGCGCTCCCTCAAGATCGGCGATCACTCCCCAACTGAAGACGGTCCCGGCTTGGTTCGCGTCAAACGAAACCGTTGCGGTGAATGCGTCGCACGCGGCTTCGTCCTGGATCGGCGTCATCGGGACTTGCGTCCATTGACTCGAGAACTGTCCCGCGGCGTTCCAGCTTCCGGACAGGCGAGCGTTCTTAAAAATGTGGCGCTTGAGGCCACTGTGGAACGTGAAGGTGACCGCAATCTGCGGCATGGCGAGCCCTCCTGAAAGTTGAGCGGAGATTAGCGCGCTGCTGTTTCGACGGATTTCGCTTTCGGCAAGCTGATCAGATTCGCCAGGATCTGATACGCGCCGTCGGTTCCCGCCGGAAGTTGCCGCCACAACCCGAGCCCGAGATAGATCCACCGGCCGCGGCCGTACTTGGCCTCGACCATTGACCCAAGCTTTTCGCCCGGATTGTCTTTGAAAGAATCCGTCATCGAGATGAGATCGATGTACTTCGGATCTTTGTCGCCGAGGAAGTACAGACCGCGCTCCTGCACCCAGCCGGCCCACGCCGCCGGGCCGATCTTATTTGGAGAATTGAACACAGGATCTGCGGGCGCGAGGATCTTCACGGGCACCGATTCGTCCGAGACGCGATTGTTGCTGACCTTGGCGGGATAAGGGCCGTAGTCGGCCTGGTTGAACTCCGTCTTGTTGTACTGCACGATGACCGTCCCGCCTCGCGAGACGTAATCCAGAAGGCGGCGATTGTACGCGCGGAGATCGTCGCGGCGCTCATAGGCACGCACGCCGGTGATGATCACATCGTGCTTGGAGAGATCGCCCCATGCGAGCTCATCCTCGTCTATGAAGTTCACCTTCGCATTTAGTTGTTCCAGCGCGGGAGGCACTTGATCGCCGACTCCAACGATGTAGCCGACATTGATATTCGGCGTCGCCTTCACGTCGACGACTTTGAAAGACGCCTCCGCGGGCTTGATCACCTGGCGGCGCTGAATGTGCGGGTATTCGATGACCTGATAGCCTTCGGAGAATTTCTGATTCGGAACCGTGGGCGAAGTGACCACTGCGCGGACCGTATACTGGCCCACTTTCGCGGACGCGGGAGCGGTTACTTCAAATCGCGCTGACAGCGCTTCGTCTTCATGTCCGAAGCCGAGCGGAACGCTTGCAGGCGCGGCTTTCCAGCCGGCGGGAAGATCGAGAGAGACGGAGGCTTCCGCGGCGCTCTTCGCGCCGTTGATCACGGAGACGTGGACTTCGCGCTTCACGGGTGCGGTCGTCGCGCCGCCGGACGACGGCAGAACTGCCAGCCCGGGCGTTACGCTCACCGAAAACGCAGGAACGACGTTGAGTTCCATACGCTTGTCGCCGAGGTAAATGTCCTTCACGTAGCGGAACTCGACGGGCACATCGCGCGTGACCTCGACATCGCCGGCTTTGATATGAAAGGTGACGCGGAACGGCGTCGGCGCAAAGGGAACGCCGAATTCCACATCGGGATCGAAGATCTGGATTGCCTGATTCTCAGGATGCTTCCAATAGTTGTCTGTGAAGTACGGAGTCGTCAGTTTCGCAGTTTTCGGAATGTGTGCATCGGAGGTGCACGTATAGACCGCGTCCTTCTTGGCGACGCCAGGCGCGCAGGCGGCTGGTGCATCGAAGCCCGCGATCGAGACGCTGGTGACGCTGACGTCGGATGCGCCACGATTTGAGGCAAGGATCGACAGCTTGACCGGCTGTCCTTCGATCACCAGCCCGTCATCCGCGACTGCATCGAAGGAGACGCCATGCGCGGCCAGAACGGCGTCTTGATAGTCGCGCTCCTTGATACCGAGGCGAAAGTCAATTTCGTAGCGGGCGGAATCGTTCAAGCCCATGCCGCCGAGCTGCGAGCGAAGCGCCCGGATTGCCGCGAGGCCGGCTTCGATGGGTTGCGCGGTTCCGGCGTCGTTGCCCGAATCGAAAGCGGTTCGCGCGGCCTTCGCGTCGGCGGCGATGGCCGCCATCGCTGACGTTAACGCGGCCGGCGGGTTTGAGCCGGCGTACTGTGCAATCGCTTGGAGGCTGGTATCCACGCCATCGAACAGCGAGGTCTCGGTCTTGTCCTTTTGTCCGGGGATGATGCTCTCCATGAGCTGGTATCCGCCTCCTCCGAAACCGCCGCCGCCTCGGCCGTTGTTGAAGCCGGGGAGCGCGGGCAAGCCGCTTGTGCCCTGGCACTTGTGATTGCTGCGAGCGTCCGTGCCGATTTCAGCGTAGGTGCGGCCAAGCAACGGATCATTGACATTTGTGTTCGCGGGTGCGAGCTTCACAGCGGGCGCTCTGGGCGCGGCTTGAGCTTGTGCATTCGGAGCGTCGGCCGCGGCATTGCCGCGTCCTCGTCCGCGGCCTGCGGCTCCTCGGCCCGCACCGCCCGGATTTCCGCCGCCACGGCCATCCGCATTCGGCGCGGGAGCCGGCGCGGCGAAGTAGAGCTTCTTCGGCTGCCATGGACGAAGGCCCTGCTGGAGCTGTTCGGGATATTTCGAGGGATCGCCAGCGGCCTCATAAGCTTCGCGGAACAAAATCGTGGTGGCCTCATGCGCGCGGTCGCCGCCGCGGCCTTGAATGTTCATAGTCAGCACAACGTCCGGACGCAGAGTGCGAAGAAGGCGCACGTAATCGCCGACGATATCCTCGCGGCCCCACTTTTGAATCACCTCGTGCGGATCGAAGGAATAGCCGTAATCGATGGCTCGCGTGAAGTATTGCTCCGCGCCGTCGATGCGGTGCGCGGAGAGCAGTTCCGCCGTGCGGAGGACGGCGATATCGCGAAATAATTCGGGGCCGATCTCGTTCTGCCCGCCGTCGCCGCGATTGTTTTGAAGGTCGATCGTCCGGAAGCCCATGCCGTAGCCGAACATCGCGAATAGCGCGTTAGTTTCGTCATCGGGATGAGCCGGAGCCTGCATGAACGATCCGTACACGCCTAGCTTTCGAATCGCAAGCCCAAGAGCAACGTGACCGTTGTTCTGGTTGACGATCGGGAAGCTCATCCGATTCTGCGCCAAGACTCTGAGCGCGGGTCCCCTGCCAATCGCGGCGAGGGCTAGGACGGCTATCGGTAGAGAGTGTTTGAGGAGACGCTTCATAAGCCGCCTTTCATGCGGATTCGATTTTCATCCATTTTAGAACTACTTGCAGCGGTACGGGCCCGCGATTGTCCATCGTGTATAATCTTCGCATTGCGCCAGCGCCCATGCGGGTACCGACTCTCAGCTCAGCGTCAAACCGGCCGATCGCAAGCGCGAGCGATGACCCCGAAAGCCTGCGCCGTCTCGCCGCGCGAATCCGCTTGAACGCTACGCGCATGATCGCGATTCAAGGCTTCGGGTACCTGGGGCAGGCGTTCTCGTCGGCGGAAATCTTTGCGGCGCTGTTTGGAGGAGGGTTCATCGATTGGGAGCGTGACCGGTTCGTGTTGTCGCCGGGCCACTATGTCATCGCGCTTTACGCGGTCGCGGCCGAACTCGGGCTCCTGGATCCCGCAGAGCTTGCGACTTACGGCGCTGATGGGTCCGCGCTCGAAGCGATCGGGACGGAGCGAACGCCGCTTGTCGATCTTGTTTGCGGATCGCTTGGGCAGGGTTTGTCCGGAGCGATCGGATTCGCGCTTGCCTCCCATTTGGCCGGCGAGACGCGAGACACGTGGGCGTTCTTGAGCGACGGGGAAATGGAGGAGGGTCAGGTTTGGGAAGGGGCGATGTTTGCCTCGCACCATCGCGAGCGCATGGGCCGGCTGATCGTGGTGATTGACGCGAATGGGTCGCAGGTGGATGGTCCGGTAACTTCAGTGACCACGCTGGAGCCGCTGGCGGAGAAATGGCGGTCCTTCGGATGGCGGGCGGTTGACATCGATGGTCATGACGTCGAAGCGCTGTCGGCGGCTTTCTGTGATCGTGAACATGATGATTCGCCCTATGTGATCATTGCGAGGACCGAGACATCCGGCCGATTGCGATCCGTCCCGTCGAGCATCGACGGGCATTTCATGAAACTCGATCAGGCGCTGGAGCGCGCCTTAATCGCGGAGTTGCAGACAAGTCTTGCTTAGCTCAGTGTTGCGCGAGCCTCCGTATCCCACCGTATTGAAACCATACGGGCATGCCTTGCTCGCGCTGGCGCGGAAGCGAAAGGAGATCGTGTGCATCGGCGGCGACTTGACGCGGCAGACGGAGACCGATCTGTTCCGCGACGAGATCCCGGAACGCTTCTTCAACGCCGGAATGGCCGAGGCGAATATGATCGGCATCGCGAGCGGGCTCGCACGCGCCGGTTATGTCGTGTTCGTCAACACATTCGGAGTCTTCTGCACCCGCCGGTGCTTCGATCAGATTGCGATGTCAATCGCGTATCCCGGATTGAACGTGAAGATCGTGGGGTTCATGCCCGGTCTTTCGAGCCCGGGGGGTCCGAGCCATCAGGCGATCGAGGATGTCGCGCTGATGCGCGCTTTGCCCAACATGACGGTGATCGAACCGGCGGATGCCATCGAGACGCGCCAGATCGTCAACGCGATCGCCGATCATCCGGGGCCTGTTTACCTAAGATTGAAGCGCGGCGAAATCCCGCTGATTTTCGGCGACGATCACCGGTTCGAGATTGGGCGCGCGCGGTTGCTGGGGCCGCGCGATGAGGGCGAAGTGTTGATTATCGCGGCGGGCATGATGATTCCCGCGGCGCTCGCCGCTGCGCGCACGCTATGCGAGAACGGAGTCTCAGCCGCGGTGATTAATTCGCCGACCATAAAGCCGCTGGATGCCGGGACGATTTCGCCGTTCGCTGCTCGCAGTCGCATCGTGATCACTGCGGAAAATCACACCATCATCGGCGGACTAGGCTCGGCAGTCGCGGAAGCCATGGCCGAGGCAGGAATGGCGAAACCGCTGCGGCGCGTGGGAATCGCCGATCGCTTCGCCGAATCCGGCAGCCGCGAGTTTTTGTTTCAGCGCTACGGGCTCGGCACGCAGGACATTATTCAAGCTGGCTGGAACGGGCTTGGGATCGATAAGCCGATTCCAATTGCTCCCGTGCTCGAAGCCGCCGCGGGCGCGTACGCTCCGGTCTAAAGAGTCAAACGAAAGGACAGTTCATGTCACTTACGGATTTTCTGCCAACGCCGAAATTTGAGGAATATAAGGAGCGCTTCAAGAACCATTACAAGCTGGAGCGCCGGGATGACGGCGTCATTCTCGTGCAGGCGCACACGGCTGGCGGGCCTATTCAGCTCAGCGTGGAAAATCACCGTTCGGTCGGGCAATTGTTCAAGACCGTCGGCGCCGATCCTGAGAATGAGCTGATGATCTTCACCGGTTCCGGCGCGGAGTTCATGATGGATTCCGACCCCGAGGGGTTCAAGCTCGAGGAACAGGATTTGGATTATTGGGCGTATGAATACGCGTACAAGGATGGGCGGATCAACGTGAGCTCGCTGATCAACGATCTGGAGATCCCGACCATCGGCGCGCTGAACGGTCCGGGCTTTCATACGGAACTGTGCCTGATGTGCGATATCTCGATCTGTACCGAAGACACGGTCATCTTCGACCTCCACTACGACATCGGTTCGGTGCCCGGCGACGGCATTCACAGTTGCTTTCAGGAACTGCTAGGCGTAAAGCGGGCCGCGTATGCCTTGCTCACTGGGCAGGCGATTGACGCGAAGACAGCGCTCGAATACGGGATGGTCAACGAGATCGTTCCGCGGGAGAATTTGATTAAGCGCGCCTACGAAAT
>JASHRP010000088.1 GCA_030037375.1 Bryobacteraceae bacterium
TCCACCACAAATCCAGTGGAGATGGTCAGAGCCATCATCGTCAGATTGTTGAGACTGTAGCCCGCCAGGTACATCACGCCGAACGTTCCGACTAGAGACAGAGGGACCGCCACGCTAGGAATGATGGTGCCGGGAACGCTGCGCAGAAACAGGAAGATCACCATCACCACCAGGGCAATGGTCAGCAGCAGCTCGAACTCGACATCTTTGACGGATGCGCGGATCGCGACGGTTCGGTCCGTGACAATCTGCACGTGCACGGGCCGCGGCAGCGTGGTCTCCAGCGTGGGGAGCAAATTCTCGATTTTGTCGACGACCTCGATCGTATTCGCGCCGGGCTGGCGTTGAATATTCAAAATCACAGCCGGTGTTTCGTTCGTCCACGCTGCGAGCTTGCTGTTCTCCACTCCGTCGACCACGCGGGCCACGTCTGTTAACATCACCGGCGCGCCGTTACGATAGGCGACTACAACGGAGCGATAGTCGTTGCTGGTTTGCAATTGGTCGTTCGCGTTGATGGTATAGTCTTGCGCCGGTCCGTCAAAGTTACCTTTGGCTGAGTTCAGGCTGTCCGCGGTGAGCGCGTTTCGTAGATCCTCGAGATTGATTCCGTACGCGGCCAGAGCCGTAGGATTCGCCTGGATTCGCACGGCAGGTTTCTGACCGCCTGAAATACTGACCAACCCGACCCCGGAGATCTGCGAAATCTTGGGAGAGAGACGCGTGTCCGCCAAATCCTCCACCTGAGACAGCGGCATTTCACTGGAGGTAAGCGCCAGAGTCAATACCGGCGCGTCCGCCGGATTCGATTTGCTGTAGATCGGAGGCGTCGGCAGATTCGCGGGCAAGTAACTTTGGGCGGCGTTGATCGCGGCTTGGACTTCTTGTTCCGCAACGTCAATGTCCAGACTGAGCTGGAACTCCATGACGATCACCGAAACGCCGCCCGCGCTGGTCGATGTCATCTGGCTCAATCCGGCGACTTCGCCGAATTGCCGTTCGAGCGGGGCAGTCACCGCGGATGCGACCACCTCCGGACTCGCTCCGGGATAAAAAGTGAGCACCTGGATAGTCGGGTAATCTACTTCTGGCAGCGCGGAGACTGGGAGCTGGAAAAACGCGACCCCACCGGCAAGAAACAACGCGACCATCAATAGACAGGTTGCAATCGGCCGAAGGATGAAGGGACGCGACGGGTTCATGACAGTTCAGCCACCAGAAGACGGTTTGGTGTTCTTGGTTTGCTTCTTCTGTTGTTTGTTTTGCGCCGCCTTGTTCTGGGTCGTGCTCTGCTTGCCCGCTTGCCCTCGAACCGTCACATGAGCCCCGTTCTCCAGCCGGTCGAAACCGCTGGTCGCGACCGTTACTCCCGTACTCAATCCTTGAACCGCGCTCTCCTGATCGCTGGTCGCGGCGACGGTCACTTGCTGTACGCCAACCGTGCCGTCCGGGTTGACGACGTACACGAAAGCATTCGTGCCATTCTGCTGCACGGCTGCGGAAGGAACCAGAACCACGTTGTGCAGTGTGTTCACCAACAGACGCGCGTTCACAAACTGGTTGGGAAAGAGCGCTTCGTCCCGGTTCGGAAATTCCGCGCGAAACTTGATCGTCCCCGTAGTCGTGTCGACCTCATTGTCGAGTGAAGTCAATTTTCCGGTGGCGAGCTTCTTCTCGGCGGAGCGGTCGAACGCGTCCACCGAGAGGCTTCGGCCACCCGTCAACTGGGCCTGCACCTGCGGAAGGTCGTCCTCGGAGACATTGAACACCACCGTGATCGGCTGCAGTTGCGTGATCACCACCAGTGTGGATCCGCTTCCGGCGAATACCGTATTGCCGGGATCGACCAGCCGAAGCCCGACTCGTCCGGTGATCGGCGAGACGATGTGGCAATAAGAAAGCTGCACCTGATCGTAGGCGACAGTTCCTTGATCGGCCTTAACGCTTCCCTGATCCTGCGCCACGATCTTTTCCTGATCTTCGAGCGTCTGCCTTGGGATCGCGTTTTTGGCCCACGCGTCCTGATAGCGTTTGAGATCCATGCGCGCCTCGTCGAGCAGCGATTGATCGTGCTCGAGGTTTCCTTGCGCCTGCGTGAGTGTGGACTGGTACGGCCGCGGATCGATATCAATCAGCGGGTCATCCTTGTTCACCATTTGCCCTTCGTGGTAATGAACGGCGGTGACTTGGCCCGTGATCTGGCTGTAGAGCGTGATGGTGGCGAGCGGGGTAACGGTGCCTAGCGCATCGTCATAGATATTAGTGTCGCCGGTCTTAGATTGGTCGACAGTGATCGCGGCGGCTTCTTCCTGCTTACCCTTCGCCGCCGCCCCGCCCTGCTTTTCGGCGGCGGAATCTTTGTAAACGCTGCGATACACCAGAAAAATTAACAGCGCTGCGCTCGCTGCACCGGCCGCCCAGAGCCACGGGCGCCCGCGACGCTTACCGTTACGCCGGTACTTTTCGTTGTGCGGCGGCGCTCCCGCCGGCGTTTTTTCGTGACGGGTCAGGCTGCGAACCGGGGTCGCGGTCTTCTTATCGTCCGCGACCGTATGCCCGTTATGTCCTTCACTACGAGGAGGTTTTCTTAGCTCAGCGGAGTGAGCCGGACCAACTTCGTCCGGTCCAACTCGCTTTTGTGATCGGCCCAATCGTCGCCCCTTCAATTTTCCGAGCTTAGAGACCGCTGCTCAGAACCGGACTGGTTCCGAGTGTCTATGATGCATTTGAGTCGCCAACCGAAAAGGCGTCCTGGTTCACGGAGTTGATAAACTCGGCCTGTGACCCGCCGAGGCTCCATTCACGGAGGGTCAGCAAGAGGTGAATGCCCATGAACAGACGACAGTTTGCTTGGCGCACTAGCGCGATAGCGGGCTTGGCCGCGCTCCGGGCTGAGTTGCCGCTCGCGGGTCAAACTCCGGGCTCCGGCGGTAACAAAGCGAATTCGATCGCTCGTATAACGGCGACTGCCGTTTCTGTACCTTGCGAGTACAAGGTCGGGTCCTACAAGCGCAATATCACGATGGGCGGCACCGTTGCGGAGGTTGAGACTGCGGATGGCCTGACCGGACACGGGTTCACCTCCATCACCAACGATCTGGTTGTCGTGTCCGCGATTCGCGATGTGATCGCGCCTTATCTTAAGGGCAAGGATGCATTTTCTCGCGAAGCGATCGCCGAAGAGCTCTTTTGGCGGCTAACGCCGCGCGGACAAACCGGCCACGCAGTCCATGCGATCTCCGCAGTCGACTGCGCGTTGTGGGACATTGCGGGAAAGAAATATGGCGAGCCCATCTGGCGGCTGTTAGGGGGCGCTCGCAAGGAGGTGCCGGTTTATACCACCTGCGGCATGAACTTTCTCAATCGCGATGAACTCGCGCAAGTGGCTCGTGATATCAGGAAGACCGGTCAGAACAGATTGAAGATGGTGGTCGCGGCAGGCGCGGATCAACTGGACGCGGGGGGCAAATCGGTTGAGGGCATTCTCGCCGAAGACGTGGCGCGGGTTCGGGCGATGCGTGAAGCCGGGGGAGCGGACGCAGAGGTTTTTATCGACGCCAATCAGAGTCTCGATGAGTTCCAAGCGCGCCACTTTGTGCGCGAAATCGCTCCCTACGACATCGGCTTCTTTGAAGAGCCCCTGCGCGCCAACGATATCCATCGTCTTGCGGATTTCCGGCGTGAGGCTCCGATGCCGATCGCGGCGGGACAGAACGAGGGCGCATTATCGCGTTGGCGAGACATGCTGGAGAACAACGCCGTCGACCTGCTACAGTTCAATGTCTGCATGGCGGGAGGGTTCACCGCCGGGATGAAGATTGCAGGCATGGCACAGGCTTTCGGTGTGCCTATCGACAACGCGGGAGCCTATGCCAATTTCAACATGCATCTGCATGCTGGAGTAGCCAATGGCGGAATGTGCGAATGGCACCTGAATGCGGTTGCTATGTGCCGTGTGCTGTACAACGGAGTGCCGGAGCTGACCGGCGGCGACCGAATCGTGCTGCCGGATAAACCTGGCCTCGGCTTCGAACTGAATCGCGATGCTCTGCGGGAGTTCGCAGTCAAATAGAGAACTCCTTACGGTACGGCGCTTGCAATCGCGATTGCATCGCGAAGGAAGGGCCGGTATGGCAGTCCGCAGTCAAAAGCGATGGGTAGCAAACGTTAAGACCGATTCAACGCACCCTCCGCCCGGATTGTTTCTTAAGGACGCCACTACCATCGCCAAAAGCCTCGCGTCCAAAAAGGTTTTGCCGAAAGGCCCTGGCTCCGGCATGCGCATGCTGACCTACTTCATTAATCGAGCCGGCAAAGGGCTGAGCCAGGCGCGGCGACGGGAGCTAGAGAAGGCAAAAGACCTGCTTTCCGAAAAAGTGCATAAGGAGCGTTCGAAATCATGATCAGGGAAACCAAATCCGGAGAGTACCGTTTGTACTCGAGAAAGAAAAACGCGCAGACCGGAAAGCGGCGGAATTTGGGCACGTTCAAGACTCGCGAAGCGGCGGAACAGCACGAGCGAGAGGTTCAATTCTTCAAGCGTCACTGACCTGGCGAGTCGCGCAGCGACGCGGAAAATATCGCCTGTCTTTGCAAAGTTTCCCTGCAGTAGTTGCACAAGGAGTACCGCAACCATGAAGATTTCCCCGGCTCTCATTCTTGGAACCCTAGTTACCGTGACCAGCGCGCTGATCCTGACCGCGCAGATGCCGAAAGCGCCTGCTACTTTGCCTCCGCCGTACGCGACGCCATCGGCCGATAACCACCCGACCGAGGTCTCCAAGCCGGCAAGTTCCCAGCTTCGTGCGCCGCCAGGGTTCGAGGTTCAGCAGTGGGCCGAAGGATTTGCTCGTCCGCGCTTCATGCTCCAAGGCATGAACGGCGAGATTCTTCTTTCCGACAGCGGCAAGGGCGCGGCAGCCGCGGTCGATTTGCCGGACGCACATATGACAGACGGGGTGGTTTACGTTTTTCCCAACGGCGATCCCGCGAAGCGAAAAGAGCTGATTCGGGGATTGAATCGTCCCTACGGTCTGGCGCTGTGGCGGAACTATCTATATGTCGGAGAAGCGGACTCGATCAAACGCTATCCTTACGATGCAAAAAATCTAACAGCCAGCAAAGGGCAGGAGATCGTCTCGCTCAAGGGGTTCAACAAGGACCATTGGACACGCAGCCTTTTATTCGACCGTCAAGGAAAAAAACTTTATGCGGGCATCGGCTCCGGCGCGAATGTCGAAACGGGCGAGGACCCGCGCCGTGCTGCTATCAATCGATACACTCCCGACGGGTCCGGTCACGAGCTTTACGCAACCGGGACGCGCAATCCGATCGGACTACACTGGTACCCGGATTCGGACGTCCTGTGGGCGGGTGTGCAGGAACGTGACGAACTCGGCGACGATCTGGTGCCGGATTACTTCACGCATATTGAACAGGGCGCGTTTTACGGCTGGCCGTATTCCTACATGGGTAATCATCCCGATCCGCGGATCAAGGATCAACGGCCGGATCTAACCTCCACTGCGAAGGTCCCGGACGTGCCGCTTCCCGCGCATGTCGCGGTTTTGGATTTTGCGTTCTACACCGGGCAGATGTTTCCGCAGGAATACCGCATGGGCGCGTACCTGGCCTTTCACGGTTCGT
>JASHRP010000772.1 GCA_030037375.1 Bryobacteraceae bacterium
CCGCCGCGCAGCGTCTCAGCACGCAAGCATACGAAAAGATCACCGCCGCGCAAGAGGCCAACGAATTCGATCTCGCGGGGCACGCGGCGAAAGCCAAGAGCTTGCTCGAGCAAGTGAATAGCGAACTTAAGCTGGCGGCGCAGACCGCCAATAAGAATAAAGCGAACTAAGGCGGGTCCACTCTCCCGGGAGATAGCTACTGCCTCTGGCATAATGCCAGCAGGCATGCCGCAACCCGCTGGTATCGATCCCAGTCTTCTCGATCCAATTGACCCGCTTCCGCTCCGCTCGCGCACGCCGATCGAGTGGGGCCGTAGTGCGCTCGCCGATCCCATCTCGCTGCTGATCGATCACGCCTTCCTCGAAAAGAAGGCCGCCAACAATGCCATGGAGTTGATGACCCACTGGCCCGGCGATTGGCTGCCCGGATGGGTCGACGCCATGACTGCTGTCGCGCGCGATGAAGCTGCGCATCTCGCGCACGTCGTCCGCTTGCTCTCGCGCAAGGGAGGCAAGCTCGCGCGCACGCACAAGAACCCTTACGCGAACGCGCTTCGCCTCTTGGTCCGCAAGGGCGATGCAAATCAAATCGTCGACCGCCTGTTCGTCTCGGCGCTGATCGAGTTGCGCTCTTGCGAGCGTTTTGCCATCCTCGCCCGCGCCGCCGCCGATGGCCCGGCGCAGGATGCCGATCTCTCTTCGTTCTACGGCGCATTGTGCTCCTCCGAAATGGGCCACTACAAGCTGTTCCTGAAATTGGCGCGCAAGATCGCCCCGCGAGCCTCCCTCGAAGCGCGCTGGCTGGACATGCTCGAATCCGAAGCCCGCATCATGGCCGAGCAACCTCCCGGACCGCGGATTCATTCAGGTTGGAATGCGTACGCCCGATAGAAGGGCGATCCTCGGGAGTATGATTATCTTGTGCGCGCCAAGACATCGATCACACTCCCCAAGGAGTTGCTCCGCGGTCTTGATCGCGTAAGCAAGAACCGGTCCGCATTACTCGAGCAAGCGGCTGTGGCCTACCTGGCCCGAATCGAACGGCAGGAGCGGGATCGCAGGGATATCGAGATCATCAATCGCAACGCCGCCGCATTGAATCGCGAGGCAGAAGACACGCTAGACTAACAGAAGCTCCCGTGAAACGCGGCGAATGCTGCCCGGTTTGCAAGTCAGGTTCTCGGGACCCCAGAAAGCAGCGAGTCTTTGTAGTTGTCAGCCGTCAGGCGTTGATGGACTCGCGGTTCTCAAGCGTGATTTGCGCTCCGGTTTATTCCAGGCACGATGGCTTGAGTACTCAGGTCCAAATCGGACCAGCCGAAGGACTCAAGGCGCCCTCCAGCGTCCATTGCGATGAGCTCGTGAGCATCCCAAAAATCCCTTCTCACCCACTACGTCGGATCTCTTGGAGCCGCGGTTTTGGACCAATTGAACCGCGCCCTCGCCCTTGAACAATAGGTTATTCAGTGCGCACACTGAAGCCATGTCCCCGGCGCGCGACATTGCGTTCAAAGTCCTCAAGCGCGTCCACGCCGGCGGATTCGCCTCGGACATTCTGCGTCACGAATCGGCTGGTCTATCGTCTCGCGATGCCGCGCTCGCCGAATCCATCGTTTTCGGCTGCCTGCGCTATCAATCCCAGCTTGATTTCTTAATCGGCCATTTTTCCGGCAAGCCGAACGCGAAGCTCGATCCGGAGGTGCGCATCGCTTTACGCATGGGCGTCTATCAGCTCCGATATTTGGAGCGCGTTCCTGCTCACGCCGCGGTCGCCGAAAGCGTCGAACTGGTGAAGCGCGCCCACAAGCGCTCCGCCGCCGGCTTGGTGAACGCGGTGCTTCGAAAGGTCGACCGCCAGCCGGTCGCTTGGCCGGACCGCGCCACGGAGCTCGGCATTCCCCTCCAGATGCTGCAACGCTGGGAACGCCATTACGGCATCGAGGCCGCCGCGTCGATCGCGCGCGCCGCGCTTCGCGAACCGGAACACGCGATCAATCCCCTCACCGGCCGCCAGCAGGATCCCGGAGCGCAATCCATCGTTCCACTGCTCGCCATCCAGCCCGGCATGACTCTCCTCGATCTGTGCGCCGCTCCTGGCAACAAAACCGCGCAAGCTCTCGCCGCCGGCGCGCGCGTGGTCGCCTGCGACCGTAGTCTTGCGAGGCTCGCCGCCGTCCCCTCCCAAGCCGCGCGGGTCGTGCTGGATTCTACTGCGGATTTGCCATTGCGGGCCCAGTTCGACCGCATACTAATCGATGCCCCCTGTTCCGGCACCGGAACGCTAAGCCGAAACCCGGAGATCAAATGGAGAATCACCCCGGACGAGATTCGCCGCTTCCCTCCGATTCAGCGAGCCATCCTGGATCGTGCGCTGCCCCATCTGAAGCCCGGCGGCCGTCTCGTTTACTCCTCCTGCTCGCTCGAACCCGAGGAAAATGAAGCCGTCGTCGCGGGCCTGCCCGTCGAGCAAACCTCTCATAGATTGCCCGGCCGCGACCCCGGGGATGGCTTCTTCGCCGCTGTGATACCATCATGCGTATAAGTTGTATTGTCTGTCGGCTGCTCAATAAGCATTACTCATGATCGAGATCCTTCCATCCATCCTTGCGGCCGACTTCGCGCGTTTGGGCGAGCAGGTCCGCCAGGTCGAATCATCCGGGGCGCGGATGCTGCACTTCGACGTGATGGACGGACATTTCGTCCCCAACCTCACGGTCGGACCGCCGGTTCTCGAATCGCTTCGCAAAGCAACCAGCCTGACCCTTGAAGTGCACCTGATGATCGAAGATCCCGATCAGTTCGCGCCGATTTTCATCGCCGCGGGCGCGGACCAAGTGCTGGTGCATCAGGAGGCCTGCCGCAACCTCGACCGGACCATGCACATGATCCGGGAGCATGGAGCCAAGGCCGGCGTCGTGATCAACCCGGCGACTCCCGTCGCGGTCCTCGATGAGGTGCTGGAGATCGCCGATTCGATTCTGGTCATGAGCGTCAATCCGGGTTTCGGCGGCCAGGAGTTCATTCCCAATTCGCTCAAAAAAGTGCGTCAGTTGGCGTGGAAGAGAAGGGAACTCGGATTGCATTTTGCTATCGAGATCGACGGCGGCATAACTCAAGAGAATGTTGCGGATGCGATCCACGCCGGCGTCGATTGGGTGGTTGCCGGGACCTCGATTTTTCACACTGTGAACCCAGGGGCCGCTTTCGAGCACATGCGCCATACCGCGCTTGAGGCGTCGCGCGTCTCCGTGTAGCGGGAGCGGGAAAGAGCAGGAGATCATAATGACGGTTTTGTTCAACGACATCCGGCGGCTAGGGGTTCGAGGCGGGGCCGTGTTTGCGGCGATGCTCGCCGCGTCCTCGTGCGGTTTTCACCACAAGAAGTACGAGAACCCGATCACCAAAGACACCGAACAGCCCGATAAGGTCCTCTTTGACAAGGCCATCAAGGATCTGGAACGCGGCCGCTATGAGCTTTCCCGCCTTACCTTGAACACGCTGATCAACACCTACGACACCAGCGAGTACATGGCGAAAGCCAAGCTCGCGATCGCCGATAGCTGGTACCGCGAAGGCGGCGCCTCCGGGATGGCGCAAGCCGAGGCCGATTATAAGGACTTCGAGCTGTTCTTCCCCACCATGCCGGAGGCCGCCGAATCGCAGTACAAGATCTGCATGATCCACTACAAGCAGATGGAGAAGCCGGATCGGGATGCGACCCAGGCTCTCCGCACGGAGCAGGAGTGCAAACAACTCGTCCTCCAATATCCCAATTCGAAATACGTTCCTGAGACGCTCCAGCGCTTGCGCGAGGTCGACGAAGTCCTGGCGGAAGGCGAGATGCGCACCGGCGATATGTATCTCAAGAAGGGATCTAGCGCCGCCGCCGCCAACCGTTATTACGGCCTGGTGGATCAATATCCGCTCTACAGCCGCGCCGATGAGGCCCTATGGAAGGAAGCCGAAGCGTACACCCGCATGGGCACGCGTCTCCGTCCCAAGGCAATCCAGGCGTACCAGAAAATCGTGCGCGATTATCCGCTCAGCGTGTACGTCGACGAAGCAAAAAGAAAGCTGCGCGAGCTGGAAGCCGAAGTTCCCGAGCCCGATCCCGCCGCTGTCGCCCGCATGAAGTATGAACAGGAGAATCGCACCAAGACATCCACGCTGCACAACGCGACCGGCTTCCTGCGGCCTTCGCCCGACGTCAACATGGCGGCTAAAACAGGAACTCCCGCCATGAATGCGCCCCGCCAGAACATTCCGGCGAACGTACCGTTGCCGGCCTCCTCGGGCCAGGTTGGATTCGTCGGAGACGTGACCGTCGCCCCCGTCGCCAACGCTTCCGTCCAAGCCGCGCCGGACAAAGCCGTTGCTTCGGTGACCACGGATCCGCCCGCGAGCGCTCAAAGCAAAGATCAGGCCAACGCCAAGGACACTAAGAAAAACGACAAGAAGAACAATAAGAAGAACAACAAGAAAGATCAGAAACCGGATCAGACTCCGGCGCAAACTCCCGCTCAGACTTCGAGTCAGGCTCAGCCCGCTCAAACTCAGCCGGCTGCCCAGCCGCAGTAGATCTTTGACCTTCGCGCCTTCAGAATGAGCGTCATTTTGCTGGCCGATGACAGCCCTCACGCCCAGCGCATAGGGGAGCGCATTCTCAAGGAAGAGGGCTACCAGGTGGTCAGCATCACCGACGGCGCCACCGCGCTCCTGCGCTTGGCCGATGCCGATCCTGATCTGGTTATCGCCGACGTATTCCTTCCCGGTTGCAGCGGCTTCGACCTTTCCCGCTACGTCAAGACCCACTACCGCCACACGCGAGTGATTCTCACCGCCGGACTGCTCGAAAGATTCGACGAGGAGGCCGCGCGCCGGGCCGGTTGCGATGCCATCCTGCGCAAGCCCTTCGAAGCGTCCTTGGTCATGCAGGCCATCCGGCCTTTGGTTCAGGAAGCCCAGCTGGCTCGCGGATTGTTCGCCGAAGCGCTCGCCGGTCCGGCGCCGGAACCCGTCTCTGACGCGCTTCCCATGGCCCGTCCCCAGCCGCCCGATCCTAAACGGGTGGAAGCCGCCATCGCGCTCGCGCTCGAAGCCGCGCTGCCCGCCCTGATCCGCGAAATCACCGAGAAAGTTTTGATAGCCTTAGGTCATTAATGCCCGATAACACATTCGACGTGGTCTCGAAGGTTGAGCTGCCGGAGGTCTCCAACGCCGTCCAGCAGACCATCAAAGAGCTCCAGCAGCGCTACGACTTGAAGGATTCGAAATCTTCCATTGAGTTGAACGAAAAGGATCATAAGCTCACGCTTCAGAGCCAGGATGAATTCAAGCTCCGCGCCGTGCTCGACATACTGCAACAGAAGCTGGTCAAACGCCACGTCCCGCTGAAAGCCTTGACCTACGGCGTGATCACGCCCGCCGCCGGATCGAGCGTGCGCCAGGAAATCTCCTTGCAGCAAGGCATCCCCATCGAGAAGGCGCGCGAGATCGTGAAAGTCATCAAGGACAGCAAAAAGAAGGTCCAGGCCTCGATCCAAGGCGACCTGGTGCGCGTCTCCGGCAAGGATCGGGACACGCTCCAGGAGATCATCGTTCTGCTCAAAGCAACGGACTTCGGCATCGACATGCAATTCACCAATTACCGCAGCAATTGATGCCGCGGCGGATCGAATCGCTGTTCCTCAACGGACCGGCTGGACGCCTCGAAGCGCTGCTCGAAGAACCGGAAGGCGGGATCATCCGCGAAGCCGCTCTGGTCTGCCATCCCCATCCCCAGCATGGCGGCACGATGCACAACAAGGTGGTCTACCGGATCGCCCGAGGTTTGCGCCGCGCCGGGGCCGCGGCTTTGCGCTTCAACTTTCGCGGGGTCAATTTGAGCGACGGCGAATACGCTCATGGCGAGGGCGAACTGGATGACGCGCGCGCCGCGCTCATCTGGCTGCGCGAGCGCTATCCTAACCTGCCCATGACCCTCGCCGGTTTCTCCTTCGGCTCCCGCGTGGTTCTGAAATTGGCTTGTAAAGGACAACCCGGGGGGCCGCAAGCGCTCCGCGCGATCGCGGTTGGGTTTCCGACGGTCTATCCCGATCGCTCTTTCCTCGACGGCTGCACCATTCAGCGGATCTTCGTTCAAAGCACCCACGACCAATACGGCCCGCTCGCGGAGCTGGAGCCAATGGTAGCCGCATTGCCTGAGCCCAAGCAGCTAATCCTGATAGAAGCGCAAGACCATTTTTTCGCGGGAGCGCTGGAAGACCTGGAAGAGAAGATCGCCGGACTCGGTCCGGGATTGAGCTAGGAAGCAGCTAAGCTGGCTACGCGCAACTGCCGTTCCAGGCGGCGCGTGGCTCGCTCAGCGATCAAATCGGCGACCTTGCCGAGCAGCTCCGGGAGATCCTCGGGGCTGATCAGCATGGAGCGGCGGCGCTGCGCCGGATTCGGCTTCGAGTTCTGGTAAGTCGTGATCAGCGCTGTAGCGGGTTTGTAATCCATCATCCGCGCGTGGGCTAAGACCTTCAGCCCGGCGTGCGGCGATTCCATCTGTAAGTCACTGAGAACTAAGGCGTAACTTCCCTCGTCCAGCTTGTCGACCGCTTCCGCCGCGCTGGCTGCCGAATCGACATTGTAGCCGCCGGCTTCAAGGACGGTTTGAAGCGTCAGCCGCGACGCAGGGTCATCATCCACGAGGAGGACCCGCGCCAGCTCGTAGTCCAGATTGCGGGACGAGTGGCTCATTGGTACCTAGCTAAGTTTAACCTAATTGTGCGGGAATTCGACCACAAGATTTTGGCACGATGCTCTTAGTACCATCTAAGCCATTGCAGAATCTAGGTTTGCTGAAACACGCGCGCGAAGATGCGGTCCACATGGCTGAGTTGCCGGACTGTGGAAAAGGCTTGTGCAATATCTTCAAGTTTCAGAAAGGAAAGAATTTCAGGATCGGCTTCGACCGCCGCGCGGAAATCCCCGCCGGTTTCCCAGGCGCGCATCGCGTGCGCCTGCACTATCTTGTAAGCATCCTCCCGAAGCATTCCCGCCGCAGCCAGATCGAGCAGAAGCTGGCCGGAGAAAATCAGCCCCTTGGTGCTCTCCAGATTCTGTCGCATCCGTTGGGGATAGACCCGCATGCCATCGATCAGCCAGCGTGTCTTCGCCAGGAGATAGTCGGTCAGGATCGCCGAGTCTGCCAGGATCACCCGCTCGACCGAGGAGTGCGAAATGTCGCGCTCATGCCACAGCGCCACATCCTCCAAAGCCGCCTGGACGTTCCCCCGCACCACCCGCGCGAGTCCGCAGATCTGCTCGCTGACGATCGGATTGCGCTTGTGCGGCATCGCCGATGACCCTTTTTGCCCTTCGCTGAACGGCTCCTCCGCTTCACGAACCTCGGTTCGCTGCAAATGCCGGATCTCTAGAGCGATTTTCTCAAGCGTCGCGGTCAGCAGCCCCAGCGCGGCCACCCACGCGGCATGCCGGTCGCGCGAGATGATTTGGCTGGAGATCGCCGCCGGCTTCAAACCCAGGCGGGCGCAGATCTTCTCTTCCGCCTCCGGACCGATGTGTCCGAACGTCCCCACTGCGCCCGAGATCTTGCCGACGCGCAGATCTTCCGCCGCCGCTTCGAGGCGTGCGATATTCCGCCGCATCTCGTCGAACCAGAACGCGAATTTGAGCCCAAAGGTCACCGGCTCCGCATGAATTCCGTGCGTTCGCCCGATCTGGACCGTATCCTTAAATTCCCAAGCCCGCTTCTCCAGCGACACGTTCAGCGCTCCCGCGCCATCGAGCAGCAATGCCGAGGCTTCCTTCAACACCAGAGCCTGCGCCGTATCCACCACGTCATTGGACGTCAGCCCGTAATGCAGCCAGCGCGACGCATCGGCTTGCCCGGCCGCGGCCATTCGCTCGGAAACGGCGGTGGTGAACGCGATCACGTCGTGCTTCACTTCGCGTTCGATCGCGTTGATGCGGCCGATCTCGAAGCTTGCATGCGCGCGCAGAGCCTTCGCGGCTTCAGCCGGGATCTCGCCGGTTTCGGCTAATGCTTCGCTCGCCGCCAGTTCCACCGCGAGCCATTGTTGAAAGCGATTCTGATCGCTGAAGATGCGGCCCATCTCGGGCCGCGTGTAACGAGGGATCATTTGGAATGTTCAGTACGTGAACGTCTCGGTGCCGTTGTGCGGATGCGCGATCACCAGCTTGGTGAACAGATGGCGTCCATTCAGGGCCTGCGTGGCGGCCTGCTCGGCTAGCGCCGGATGGTTGTTGCTCTCGCTCAAATGACCCAGAATCAGCGTCGAGGTTCGCGTGTCTACTTCCTCGCGAATGAATGCGGACGCCGCATCGTTCGAAAGATGGCCCATCCGGCTCATCACCCGTTGCTTGATCGCCCAGGGATACGGCCCGACCTTCAACATTTCGAGATCGTGATTGGATTCGAGCAGCAAAATATCGGAGCCCCGCAGATGCACCCGCACGGAGTCCGGCAGATAGCCCAGGTCCGTGGCGATAGATATCTTTATGCCTTCCGCGCGAAAAGAATACCCCACCGGGTCGGCCGCGTCGTGCGGGATGCTGAAACTGGTCACGTCCACATCGCCGATGGTGAAGTTCGCGCCGGCTTGAAATTGTTCCAGCGCCGGCTCGCAATCGGCCCACGGAACCGCGGGCGCGGTCAGATGCGAGATATAAATCGGAACCTGAATGCTGGCGCCGCTTTTGCTCTCGCGCCGCTTGGCGAGCACCGGCAGACCCGCCACGTGATCCACATGTTCATGCGTGATCAGAATCGCCGTGAGAGAGTCGGGATCTACGCCCAGGGCGGTCAACCGTTCGAAGGTATCTTTGCGGCTCAATCCGGCGTCGACCAGCAGGCGAGTCCGCTCAGTGGCGATCAGCGTGCAATTGCCCGCGCTCGAAGAAGCTAGGACTGTGACGGAGACGATGGCGGAGAGCTCCTTAATATTTCGTACCGGTACTGTTTTGCAACCTCGGTACTCTACTTCTTTGCATCATACCCCACCATCATGAGACAGAGGCCAGCGCCGCCTGACGGAGGTGGGCGGCGCTGGCCCGTTCGGCTGCTCCCGGTCCGTCGGAGCTTGAATAAGTCCGCGGGGGCTCGAATAAGGCCGGGGGGCTACAATGGTTGAATGAAGGCTCGTGTGTACGTCTCCTTCAAGCCGACCGTGTTGGACCCGCAAGGCCAGACCATCCAGCATGCCCTGAACGGTCTGGGTCACAAGAGTATCGCCGCGGTTCGGCAGGGGAAGTATTTCGAAATCGAACTGGGTGAAGGTAGCAACAAGCAGGACGCGGCGAAGGAGATGGATGAGATCGCCCGCGACGTGCTTGCCAATCCTGTGATGGAAGACTATCGGGTGGAGTTTCTAGACTAATGTGCGGAATCGTTGGCTACATCGGATCGCGGCCGGCCGTGCCGATCATTCTGGACGGCCTGAAAAGACTCGAGTATCGCGGTTATGACTCGGCCGGGCTTGCCGTGCTCGAGAATCACAACGGCCTGGCTGTGCGCCGCGCTCAAGGCAAACTGCGCAACCTCGAAGACGCGCTGAAACTCAGCCCAGTCGACGGTCCTTACGGCATCGGTCACACCCGCTGGGCGACGCACGGCCGTCCCACGGAAGAAAACGCGCACCCGCATCGCGACTGCCACGGCGATATCGTCGTCGTTCACAACGGCATCGTCGAAAACTATCTGTCGCTGAAGCATCAGTTGGTGGAGGAAGGCCATAAGTTCGTCACCGAAACCGACACCGAGATCATCGCGCACCTGGTGGAGAAGTATTTCGACGGCAATCTCGAAAACGCGGTTCGCGACGCGGTGCGCCAGCTAACCGGCGTCTTCGCTCTCAGCGTGATTTCGCGTAAGGACCCCAATAAGATCGTCGCCGCGCGCTCCGGGCCACCCGTCGTAGTCGGATTGGGCGATGGCGAATACTTCGTCGCATCGGATGTTCCCGCGATTCTCGGCCACACTCGTGACATGTTCTTCCTCGCCGACGGCGACATGGCCGTGCTGACCAAGGATGGCGTGCACCTGACCGATTTCAGCGGCCGGCCGGTAAAACGGCAGGTCTCGCACATCCTTTGGGACCCGATCATGGCCGAAAAGGGCGGCTACAAGCATTTCATGCTCAAGGAAATCTA